>CALZJV010000016.1 GCA_945787595.1 uncultured Desulfobacterales bacterium
TCTATCGTCAGAACGCCGAGGTAAGCGGTAAGGCAGAAAGCCACCTCGGTGAGCATGGAGTGAACATTGGCATGCCAGAATATAAACCATCCCCTCAAAGGTTGGCCGATATCGAAACCCAAAATCATCAGGGCCGCAACGTAACAGTAAAACCCAACGAGTACAGCGAAATTAACGATATTCTTCAACTCATCCTTGCCGACAAGATATCTTAAAAAACCGGTGAAAAAAGCACCGCCGCCCAGGGCGATTATCCCAAGGTCGGCCCAGATCCATAATGCGAAACCGTAGGCATTGTTCATATTGGTTTGATTCAGTCCCTTGAAATAGACGAGAATCATGGCCAAAACGCCCCACAACAACACGACACTGACGGCCCCGATCCACAGGAGAAATTGCCAGATCGGACAGCGTTTAACGCCTTCGGGTATTAATGCAGAATCCATAAGTTCGGTGCTCCTAAATCTGTCTGTTTTATAATAGTCCGGCCACTAAGCGAATTTAATATTGAAGATTGAAGATTTGTGGATGTCGCTTCGCTCTGCCTTTTTTATGATATTTTTTTATAAATTGTTCCCGCCGGCTTCCGGCTCGTAGAGTGCAGTGCCTAAAGCTCGGAGATAGGCGGACCTTAAATATTCAATATTCAATCGTCATACGTCATTCCTTATCCGTGTTTCACCTTACCTTCTTTTTTCAGGTAATTATCGCCGGCCCGCTTGACCCACTCACGGCTGGAAAGATAGTAGACTTTGGTATTGGTTCCCAGTCTTTCCAGCAGCCGGAATGCTTTGGGATTCTTCGAATTGCCCCCGTGTTTAAGATCCGGCCTCACCATTTGATGCACGGCATGTTTCGAGTTATTTAAATCGCCGAAGGTGATGGCTCCCGCCGGACATGCCTGGGTACATGCGGTTTGGTACTCATGCTCCTCTATCTCCCGTCGCCCCTCGGCATAAGCTTTTTCTTTGGCCAGCTGGTAACGATGGATGCAAAAGCTGCACTTTTCGACAATCCCCCGCATACGAACGGAAACATTAGGATTCAAGGATCTTTCCATACCATCCGGCCACACCGGGTCCCACCAGTTAAATTGGCGCACGTGATACGGACAGGCCGCCATGCAATACCGGCAACCAAAGCAGCGGGTGTAAATCTGGCTGACGATTCCGGTATCCATGTCATAGTCTGTAGCGGTTGCCGGACATACCGATACACACGGTGAATGGCCCGCGTGACCTTCACATTGCTGACAAGGCCGGGGCAGGAAACATTCTTCGGTATCCGGATACGGTTTCCCGTTAGTTAACCGGTATACCCGCATCCAGGCAACGCTAAGCAGTTTATCGGTGTCATCTTCCCGAAACGGCACATTGTTTTCAGCCATGCAGGCCACCATACAGGTACCACAACCGACACATTTGTCCAGATCGATGACCATCCCAAACTTCTTGTGTTTCATTCGAATCCCTCGAAATTGACCATTTACTATAGGCTATTTATCTTTGCTTCAGCCCCTTGTTATAACAAACTGATATAACAGAATAAACGGATGCCTAAAGTGAGCTAAATTGCCTAAAATGCCTAAAATTAAGGAAACGCTACGCTCTATCTCTTTTTATAAAATTGTCAGAATACCACTATTTTAGCTCATTTTAGTTCATTTTAAATTTTAGCTCATTTTCTCGACTAAATTACACAATCAATTAAAACAAACACGATGGAATTGCTACCAACTCCAAATAATTTTCAGTCAGGCTATACTTTGGCAAGTTTGGCTCGGATTCCCCAAGCTGCATCAAGACCGGTGGCCGGATCGTCGACCGGTGCACACAGTGTATTATAGTTAACACCTTTGCCGGCCAGAAATTTATTTTCACCGGTATGTCCCAATCCCCTGGGAATCGCGACAACGCCCGGCATAATTCCATCAAAAAAGTATACTTTTACCCTGCCGGTGCCTGTTGGTGTGAACAGTGTCGCATACTGACCATTTGACAGACCCAGTTTTTTGGCTGTAGCCGGATTCACTTCGACCAGGACATCATTGCCCTTTAAGATAGTATCTTCGAGGGCTTTAACGAGGAAAGGCGGTGAACCGATATAGCCGCTGGCAAGTCTCATCGAATCATAAGGTACAAGCAACAGCTGGTAGAGGGACTCATCGCCCTCGGCCGGCACCGGCGCGTAACCGGGCAAGGCTTTTATCTCGCTGTTGGAAAATTCAAATTGTGATGATTCGGTTTCGAATGCGTCAGCCCAATTAGAACTCGAAATCTTGTCATCCAACCGAAATCCCTCTTCCAGCAGGGATGCCATTTCCTCCAGGGTCTCTTCAAGACAGCCCTGATAATTGTCCCAGGGGAACGCCTCCGCCACTGTTCCACCCATCTCTTTAGCCAATTGAATAATCACATCGCCGGTGTGTTGTGTGTCGTATAGCGGTTCAATGGCGGGTTGGACCATTCCGAAGATGGGTTTAGGAAATCCCCGGGCGAAAGGAACATCTTCATAGCGCTCGAGGTAGATATGATTGGGCAGTATAAGGTCGGCTTGGGCGGCGGTTTCATCCATAAAAGATGAAAAACTGACCACCAGCGGTATTCTTTCAAAAGCTTTGACCACTGTCTGGCTGTCGGCCATCCCATACACCGGGTTGGTCCCGGAAACAAAAAGCATCCGGATGGGAGATTCGCCGGCGGTATTGATGACCTCCGGCAGTCGATTCAACAGATAGCGAGCAGGCGAGTTTTCCGCGCCGCCGACAGCATCAATCCGGGTCTGCTGCATCCCGCTGGAGGCGATTTCATCCATCTCAGCTTCCGGCCAGTTAATATAATCGGGTTCAGCGACAGCGACCATACCGCCGGTTCTGTTTATATTGCCCACCAGCGCGTTTAGCATATGAACTGCCAAAAAATCCTGCAGGCTGCCGGGGGATTTTCCCGCTCCCCGCCCGCAGATTGCAAGCGGCTGGCGAGCCCGGGCGAACTCCCTGGCCACCGAAGCTATGGTGGCAACCTCGCTTCCGGTAATTTTTGAAACAATGCTCGGGGAAAAACCGTCAATAACAAGCTTTTTCCACTCAGCAAAGCCGGATGAATAATTTTCAACAAAATCTCTGTGATACAACCCTTCGTTGATGATGACGTTGGCAATGCCCAGGGCCATAGCACCCTCTGTCCCGGGATTAACGGCAATCCATTTATCAGATTTGGCGGCAGTTTTGGAGAGTCGCGGTTCGATCTGTTCCATGCGGCCCCCATTCTGCTTTAATGTGCTTTTACTTTTGATCATATATACCGGGGATTGCCATCCTTCGATCAATCCGCTGCCAAAGCTTAGAACAAAGTCCGAGTGCGGCACATCAAATCCGGGTATCGCTCGAACACCCTGGGTCAAATATAGAGCCAGTTCATAATTATCCTGGATCGACGGTGCCCGGATAAAATTCGGTGAACCGTATACGGTTAGGAATCTGTTCAACAGCTCCGGGACGGTTCCCCGATCGGAGTCACAAATACAAGCGACGCTGTGCGATAACCCATTGGTTCTTAAGTCTTGGAGATTTTCGGCAACTTCGGATATGGCGGCTTCCCAGGAGATGTCGTGCCATCTGCCATTTATTTTCTTTTTGGGGGTTTTCACCCGGGTCTGCCCGTATAAGAGCTGTATGCCAGCTGCACCCAGATCACAGATCCCGCCGTCATTAACCGGATGCCCCTTCATGCCATCGATTTTTACGACTCGGTCACCGACCTTACGAACGGTGATACCACAACCCCCCGGGCACAGGGTGCAGGTGGAATTCACATAGGTAATCTCGCCTCTTTGCGGAACCGGTGTCCATGCCCAATTCATAGACCAAATGGAAGAATCATCGATCAATTTCCAGGGCAACGGCGAGAGTGCCGTGCCGGCAGCACCGCCGATAACAAAGGACAAAAAACTTCTTCTGTCTATTTTCATCAAATCATCCCCACTCTACTATTGAATATTTTCGATTGAATAATGAATATTTAAGGACTTCTTTCCATTTTAAAAAAGATGGAGCGAAGCACATCCACAAATCTTCAATCTTCAATCTTCAATCTTCAATTACTTATGGCAGACAAAACATCCACCTTTACCGCTCTGCACACTGCCCTGATTGACATTGTTTTCCTGGTGACAATCCGAGCAATCGTCCATCTTCATACGATCCCATGAGTTCCATTTAATGCCGGCAATATTTTTCCCCCAGATATCCCGGCTGTATCCGGTGATCCGATTGGCTTCATATATCTTCAGGCTTTCGGATTCCCCGATATTGCCATGGCAGGTGACACAATCCATCTCACCCATTTTGACATGGGCGATATGCGAGAAGAATACACAATCCGGCTGCCTGGCATAAACCAGCCAGGGCACTTCCCGACCTTTGGCAACATATTGTGTGACAAATTTTTCTTCCTCAGGATCTTCCCCATTCACCTCTTCATGACAGTCAATGCACTGTGCCAATTTCGGAACCCCGGAATAGGTGCCGTCTTCCCGGAAAAAATGACAGCTTTCACATCC
This sequence comes from uncultured Desulfobacterales bacterium, assembly GCA_945787595.1. Next base: position 4,561 of record CALZJV010000016.1, read on the forward strand.
CTCCTCAACCTCTTCGTTGTGCAAAGCGTGATTGAAATCAATAGGCTGTTTTTTCTTGGAATAGAGCAGTTGAGGGAAAATAACCCATCCGAGCACTAGGCTGGCGACCAGCCCGATTATAAAAAACAGGGTGATGGTTCCTCCGGCGCCGCTATCTTTCTCCTGTGCTTCAGGGTCTTTCGGCGGTGTGGCGGGATTCTGATCCTGGGCTCCTGCGGAAACCTCGTTCGCTTTATCCTCTGTACTCATAGAAACTCCGTCCTGCTAGGGTAGATAATTTCATATAATTATCAGAACAATCAATAAAATGACCATGAACAATTGAAAAAAACCAACCGATTGAAAAAACCAGCGGTTGTGTACCGTATCGATTCCGTTTTTGTCAAGGAAAAATCATGGTCAAAAGGAGCCGTAACTGTGCAGACCGGGTAACAGGTTTACGCCGAAATAGGTAAACAACACCGCCGCAAACCCGAACATGGAAAGAAAGGCGATGCGTTTACCGTGCCATCCTCGCGTCATACGGGCGTGCAGTAAGGTGGCGTATACAAACCAGGTGATCAGCGACCAGGTTTCCTTGGGATCCCAGCCCCAATAGCGCCCCCAGGCAGAGTGCGCCCAGACGGCACCGGTGATAATGCCGACGGATAAAAAAAGAAAGCCCAGCAAAATGAGCTGGTAGCCTAGCTCATCCAAAATTCCCGGATTCGGAAACCGTTCCAGCAATTTGGCTTTGGATTCTGCCGGCATTTTGCGAGCAAGGAAAATGATGCCATAAAAGACAAGGCAGATGGGAATTGCAACAATGACGGCGGATACCCAGCTAGGTACAAAAAGAACCCGGCTGAACAGCGTTGCGAAAACAAACAGAGTCAAGGGCTTGACGATTTCCACCCAGATGATTGGTTCGGCGTCCCGGCCCTTTTTGATCAGGTACATGGCGCTGACGCCGAAAGCCAGGGCAAAAGCGGCATAGCCGATAAAACAGGCGATCACATGGGCAATTAACCAGTTGCTCTTTAAAGCCGGGATAAGGGGTTGGATGGCACTGGGAATTCCGGGATTTAAGGAGGCATAGGCCATCACCAGGCAGGCAATCGGGGCCGCAAAAGCACCGATCACTCGATTTTGATACTTTCGCTCGATAAAAAGGTAAATTAAAATGATGGTGCCTGCAAAAAATACCAAGGACTCATAGAGATTGGAGGTGCCCGCTTTGCCCACTGACGGTCTCTTGAATACCCAAGCAACGATATAGCAAAATCCTGCCAGGCCATAAACAAAGGTTGTTATAGATAAGATGCTGGAACTATTCATTATGTTTTCCTCTTCGCGATACAGATTAAACCTAGGTTGAGCGGTTCAGGCCTGCCCTGGCCTCCGGCTCGTAGCCTACGCCTCGGAGAGCGCGACTGCTCTGAATACGTTTAGCTCATGTTAAACCGTTGTGACCTTTGGAATAAAGGCATTCACATCTGATCCAGGTCTGGGCCAGGGGTTCAACGTTCGGGGTTGAAAAAACCCAGACAGCTCGTATCAAATGGCATGTCATTAGTGAATTATTTATTTCCGAATCTCGAACTCAAGCAAGAGTCTATACGTTAGGTTCCAGTTTTGCAAGTTTATCGGCAAACCCGGTGACTCTGGTATCCATCCCGGTTTTATTTTTATTGGCTGTGCCGGCCACAATGACCTCGGTTTGTTTCCCGGTTCGCACAAGCTCAATGCAGATCTGTTGATGAGACATGAAAAATGTGATGTAGCAACCGATAATCATCAAAATAAATCCACTGTAAACGACCCACACACCGGGGTCACGGTTTACCTGTAGCCCGGTATAAAAGCGCGGCACATTCTCAAGCACTGCGATCAAAACGTTGCCCTTTCGCATCTTATCAAAACTGGGAAAACGCAACGGCAGGGCGACCTCAACCGGATCTCCGTCGAGTGGCGTCAGGATGCCGGTAAGAGCTTCTCCGACATCATGGCCTTTAAATTTAAATGAGCGCGCCAAACCTTTGATAACAAAAGTCCCAAGCTTTTCAGGGATTACCACCGGTTGGCCGATGCTGGTTTTTTGAGTATAAACCTTGCCGGATTTACTGCTGGTGAAGCTTAAAATCACATCATTTGACGGAAGCGTTCCATAGCTGGACTGGTATATACTGATTCCTTTATAGCGCAGGGGGTCATTGACAATGATATCTTTTTTCAACACCGGGCGTCCCTGGTCCAGGATGGTCAAGCTTGAGCGGAACTCTTTGGGAGCACCGGTGTCGTAAAAACTGACATCAAAATCTTCGCAGCGGATCTCAAAACCGAGGTTAAACGTCTCAGCGCTGTTGCGCACCTGTACGCGCTGAACGCTTTCACCTTCGGGGATATTGACAAATCCGTCAAATCCAAAAATGGAACCGATCAGGCCTCCAACCAAAAGCAGGACCACACTAAAATGGACCGTGTAGACCCCAAAACGGGTCCAGCGGCCTTTTTCACCGTAAATTGCGAAACCATGTTCCGTGGTTTCAAGGTGGCTGTATCGAAAATGGCGGGTTACAAAATTTTTATAGATATCTTTTAGGTGCTCCGGCAATCGGTTATTCTTAAATTTTTCCTTACGCTTGATATTTCTAAACCTGGGCAGCTTGAAGGAAGGCTTTTTGACAAACAATATCCGCCGGTTAACTGACATCCTGTCTATGGAACAAACGACGATATTGATGGTCAGCAATATTAGCAACAGCTGAAACCACCAGGAATGATACATGTCAAAAAGATCGAGGATATTGAAAAATCGAAACAGATATCCTCCGAACGCTTTAAAATAAGCGGCCGGGTCTTCATTTTGCGGAATCAGGGTACCGATAATAGACGTAGCGGCCAGGCTCAAGAGGAGCACGATGGTCAACGTAACAGATGAAAAAAAGTCCCATATTTTGCTGAAGGGCTCTGCTGTCATCACCTGGTTGGTCATTGGTTGTCCTTTCTCAAGATGATATAAGCCAGGTAGCCTACCAAACTGCTCGGCAATAGGCAACAGGGAATTGCCGAAAATTGAGCAAAAAAGCGCAATTTCTCAACCGACAGATCCGCCGCCGTTTATCGACCGCCTAGAAATTTTACCTGATTTGAACGATTTTTCGTGAATAGTTGTGGCATCTAACCCAACGATGCAAACACCGAAGGACTCCAAAACTACGACGCCAAAGAGAGCATAATATCTATATGTGACTTTTGGGGCAACGCCGGAGGCAGGCCAAAAAACAAGTCCGCCGTGGCCGCTTGATTGATTTATTAACGAGGCCCTAAAATCGTTGTCGAATTGATGAAATTCTCATTTCGTACCAACTCGATAGCACCAAAAAAAATAGTCTCAAACCTTCCGTCATTTTAGGGAATGGTTTGGAGACTATTTTTTCACGCGCGTATTGTATGAAGATATTATTTTTTTAAATACAAGCCGCGGGATGGGGCTTTGACCATGCCTTTTTTAGAAAGCTTGTAAAGTGCATTGCTCAACTGCCGGGCATCGAGTTGGGTTTTTGTCTTCAATTGAGCGACGCTGACACCTTTTTTACTTCTTTTGATAACATCGAATACCGTGTCAAGTACTGTCTTGCCGCCTGCTGGTGAGACTTTTTTGGCGGCAGCTCTCTTCGCTGCTACTGGTTTCTTCGCTGCTGCTTTTTTCACCGTTTTAGGCTTTTGGACCTGATTTGAGAGCTTCTCCACTTGTTTGGAAAGCGCTGCTAGGGATCTGGAAACGGTTTTAAGTTGACTTTGCAATTTGTTCATAGATAATTCCTCCCTTTACTTTTACTTCAAAATTTTCGTCTCAGGTTAAATCTCTTTGAAGAGTAATACATATTATGTAGAAAGTCAACATAAGCAGTGATAAAGAGAAGAAATTCACCGAACGATTGACAAAATCGAGGCAATATGTAAAATAGGTTTTTACAATTTTACTGGAGGTTGATAGCGGACCTGGCAAAGCAGCCATTTAGAGAATGGTGTTTTGCGGTTCTAAACAGTCAATGGCACACTGTTTTTGTTATTTGGGCGCTGGACGGGCGTTTTCCGTCAGCCCATGCTTTGTATAAAGAAGAAGAACTGGCGGAAGACGAATGGAGGTACTATGCGTATACCTTTTTTTTCACTATTTATGACATCTCCCTTTGACGGGTTACAGGAGCATGCGGAAAAAGTAAAGGAGTGCGCCTGGGCTTTTCAGCAGGCCGTCGAATGTCATATTACCGACCAGTGTGAAAATTTTGAAGAATTCAGGCTCGAGGTAGATAAACTCGAAAGTGAAGCCGATTCCATAAAACGGCGCATTCGCGGTCACCTGCCAAAGGGCACTCTGATGCCGGTGGACAAATTTCAGTTGTTTCGATATCTGCGGGAGCAGGATAAAGTGCTGGATGCGGTTGAGGAAGCGCTTGATTGGCTTTCCTTCAGATCCGAGCCTGGTATTCCGGACGCCCTTGAAAAGGATTTCTTTTTACTCGTAGACGCGGTTATGGATCCGGTGGAAGAGTTGTGCCGACTGGTGTTGGAAGCCAGAAAATATTTTAGAAGTAAATCCGAGAAGCAACGTAAAATTGTCAAAGACATTGCCCATATGATTCGTCGGCAGGAACATGATGCGGACAAAGTTGAAGATGGGATAAAAGGAAAATTGCTGAACATGAAAATTGAGCCGATCACCGTTTTTCATATGATCAGGCTGGCTGAAACTATCGGCTCCATAGCGGACCATGCTGAAAATGCAGGTGATATGGTGCAGTCGATGATTGCAAGATAAGCGTATAAAACTGATCTACTCTCGAAAAAACGCCCACCATGTAAAAAAAGCAAACCCTACCGTGAAAACCGCAGCAACTAGGTAGGCTCGCCAATCGATAGGTTTTACCGCAAATCCCAGCTTATCCACATCACCGACTTTATTCTTACAGGCCGAACATGCTTGGGCATCCAGCGGCAGGTGCGCATAACAAAACGGGCATTTCTTCGTCGTATAATAATCATCTTTTTTCTTGTTGAAACGTTGTTCTTCAGAGCCCACCAGAGTACCTTATGGATTATTTGTGTGTATTTTGTGACAATTCGCCTGATGCGGAGTATTGGGACATTTACACTATCCCCTGATCATTAAATTTCTAAAGGAGCATTAAGTTAATAGAGGTTCGCTCACGATACACCGCCAGGCAATTATCAGCTATTTACAAATCCCTCCTCGACAACTATTTCACTGCTCTTTTTCTTTTGCTCCAGCCATTCCCGGAGGGTTTCGGAGCGTTTTTGCTGCAACAATCTTTCTTTGATATTCGCCTTCTCCTTCTCAAATTCTTCCATGGAAGGTGTTTTGCGTTGCTTGAATTTAATCACATAAAACCCCTTGCCGCCCTGGAAAACTTCCTGGGGCAAAAATCTGTCATCAGAAAGCTCAAAGGCTGCACGCGACAGCTCGCGTTCAAAGCCGATATTAGGTATGGAGCCATTGCGCTTAAAAAAACCGGTGCTCTTTGGTGTCAGATCGAATTCCTTACCGACCGTTTCAATGTCCGCGCCGTCTTTTAGAGCAGACAGCAGTGCATCGGCATCAATTTTTGCTTTTTCATTCTTTTTTTCTCTAATCAAGTCTGCCTTGACCTTTTCCTCGACCTCCGCTAATTCGGGAATCCGGGCTGCTTTTCTTTCGACAATCTCCAGGAGATAATATCCGTCACCCAAATCCTGAATTTCACTGACTTGTTCTTCCGGAAGATTAAAAGCGACCTTGGCAAATTCTGATTTGTCCTGCACTCCCTTTTGGGGTCCCTGCCGTGTAAAAAAATCAGTTGTGATAAGGGCAAGTTTTTGGTCGGCGGCTATTTCCCTTAATGGGCGGCCTTCAAATGCGGCATCAAAAACGGATTCGGCTGCATCATAAGCCAGCTGTTTGGCACCTTCGTCTGCCAGCTTTTTGCGGATATCATCCCTGGCCCCTGTCAGTGGTGTTGTTGTGGCTTCATTCACCTTTTCCACTTTAATCAGATGCCACCCGAATCGTGTCCGCACCGGGTCGCTGATCTCACCGGAATTCATGGAAAACGCTTTGTCCGTAAAAGGTTTAACCATTGCCTCTCGTTTAAAGGTGCCCAGATATCCGCCCTTGTCTTTGCTGGGGCCTTCGGAATATTGTTTGGCAAGTTCTGCAAAATCCTGTCCAGCCCGGGCCTTCTGCAAAATATCTTCGATTCGCCCTTTCGCTTCAGCCTCCTTTTCAGTGCTGGCATCCTCGTCCACAGCAATCAATATGTGGCGTGCTTCAACAGTCTTTGGACTTTGAAATTCACTTAGGTGTTCATCATAGTACTCCTGGACTTCATCATCAGGGATGTCAACCTGTGAAACCCAGGTTTTCGGTTCGAACTTTATGTAACGCACCTTCAGGGTCGGTTCGGCTTTATAGGATTCCTTGCGGGACTCAAAGTATTTCTGGATTTCTTCAACCGAAACGGAAATCTCCGAATAACGGTCTGTTTCAAGCAAAAAGAAATCCAAATTGACCATGGCATCGTTCCACATGTACCACTCCATGGCCTCTTGGTCCGATACTTTGACGCTTCCGGCAATGAGGTTGTTTAGTTTGTTCGTCAATATTGAATCTCTTTGACTGATCTCAAAAGCCTCGGGAGTCCAATCGTTGCGATCCAGCACCCCTTGGTAACGGCGAGGGTCGAAAACACCGCCTGTTTGAAAAGCGCTGATACTTCTAATAGATCGGGACAGCTCCTGGTCGGAAACCCTCAATTCAAGCTCAGAGGCCGCCTGACGCATGAGAAGTCTATTTATAAGCTGGTCTAAGGCTTGTTTGTCCAATTGCAGTGTTTTCAGGAGTTCATCATTTAAATTGTTGCCAAAGTTCTGTCGTACCTGTTCGATCAGGCGCTTATATGCAACTCGATAATCGTCATTGGTAATCAAGTCTCCGTTGACGGTTGCGACCCTGCCCAACCGTTGGGAGGTCCAGCTGCCGACGCCCCAAAGCACAAAGACAATAACAATTGCACCTAATATAATTTTTATCAACCAAGATGTTGCGTGTTTTCGCATTAAGCTGAGCATATGATTCCTCTTTACTTTTCTGTAAGTCCCGGTTTTATCGAAAACTTTTAACCATCTGATATAAATATAATCTCAAACAATCAGCGTGGTCGGTTTTGCCTGCCGATCCATCTTCGTTCCTACGGTTGTTGAACACCGGGCACATAAGTACTCGTACTTGTCGCCTTCCGGAAGCACCAAAAGAAGTCGCTTGCGCACCGGAACCGCCTGCTTGCATCGTGGACAATAAAGCTCCATGGCATCAAATTCCTTGTACGCATCCACTGTGTTCGATCCCGTTCGACGGGTTGACCCCGCAAATCCGAATTTTTTCGAATTCATTTTCATTGTTGCAGTCATTCCTTACGATTAGCGACAGCCAATCGCCGATACATCCACCTTAAGTTTTTAATATTATTTTCAAACCACGTGTTTGTCAACAGATTACCGGAGCTAAAATACCGGCAGCTTTAAGATAATTAATTTTATCTGATTTCACAATTAATATTGACACTCCCGTCGCCATTTGTTAGAAAATCTTCTGGTCACCGGGGCTGTAGCTCAGCTGGGAGAGCGCATGACTGGCAGTCATGAGGTCAGGGGTTCGAGCCCCCTCAGCTCCACCAGTTCATACAAATAAAAAGGTTAGTATCAAGCTAACCTTTTTTTATTGGAATTCAAACATTTGATGATCACCTTCGCACAATCAAGACATAACCGCACAATCGTAGCGGCCATGGGAATCCTTTTCATCGGGGGCACGGTCTGCCTTTTTTTTCAGAATGCATACGCCCAAAGTGCACAATTATACCGCGAAGATGCTCTCTCCCGGTCCGCCGGACCGACGCACCCAAAACAACAGTCGGCCCCGCACCTTTATTTTGCCGATCGAGATAATTATTATTTGATGTCCGAGCAGCGGTCCGTATCCCATACGGAAGACTCGGTCGACTATGCCCGATCCATTGTTGAGGCTTTAATAAAAGGGCCCCTAAATTCGCTGGTACGCACAATAGCGGCTGACACAAAGCTTAGAGCAATTTACATTATTCCTGATGGTGACTGTTATGTCGATCTATCCCAGGCAGTTGGAAAAGACCATACCGGCGGATGCAATTCAGAACTTCTGACAATATATTCGGTCGTCAATTCTTTAATATTGAATGTCCCCGAAATTAAACGGGTTAAACTGTTAGTTGAGGGCAAAGAGGTGCAAACTCTGGCAGGGCATATTGATCTGGAATTTCCACTTGAAGCAAATATGCTGTTAATTCGATGAAGAAAAAAAATAAGATCACCAACATCAGAAATATAGGAATCATTGCACACATCGATGCAGGCAAGACAACTGTTACCGAACGGATCCTGTACTACACGGGCCGATCCCATAAAATCGGTGAGGTCCATAACGGTGAAGCTGTCATGGACTGGATGGTGGACGAGCAGGAACGGGGCATAACCATTACCTCGGCTGTGACCACCTGTCACTGGGGAGATCTTGAAATCCATATCATTGATACTCCCGGGCATGTGGATTTTACCATTGAAGTCGAACGCTCCTTGAGGGTGCTTGACGGGGCTGTCGGTGTTTTCAGTGCAGTCGAAGGGGTCGAACCACAGTCTGAAACCGTATGGCGTCAAGCCGATAAATACGGTGTTCCCAAAATGGCGTTTATCAACAAGGTAGACAGAATTGGAGCTGATTTTTTTGGAACTGTTGGCATGATGAAAGAGCGTCTCAGCGCCAATCCGCTCATTCTGCAGTTACCTGTCGGTCAGGGAGAGAATTTCACAGATGTAATCGATCTGATAGAAATGAAGCAAATCAGCTGGGATGAGGAAACCCTGGGAGTTGACTATCATCTTGGCGACATCAGCGACGAATACCTCACACAGGCTGAGGAATACCGGGAAAAAATCATTGAAACCGCTGCAGAATACGACGATGAGGTGATGGATGCCTATTTGTCGGAAATGCCCATTGACCCGCAGAAAATTCTTGACGCCATTCGAAGGGCCACCATTAACCTGGATCTGATCCCCGTATTGTGCGGTTCCGCCTTGAAAAACAAAGGCATCCAGCCACTGTTAGATGCGATCGCCAAATTCCTTCCGAGCCCGGTCGATATTCCCCCTATAAAAGGGACGCATCCGGAAACCGGAGATATAATCGAGTGCAAGCCCCTGGAGTCCGATCCCCTGGCCGCCCTGATATTCAAAGTGTCCATGATTGAGGGCCGTAAACTATCGTTCCTCCGAGTCTACAGCGGCCGGATGAAGGCCGGAGAGGATGTATACAACCCGTCGCTTAAAAAAAAGGAGAAGCTGGCTCGCATCTTACAGATGCACGCCAACAAGCGGGAGCGTGTCGACACCATTGGGGCGGGCAGTATCGCAGGAATAGTCGGATTGAAAGATTCCTCCACCGGTGAGACCCTTTGCAGCTCCGATCATCCCGTTTTGCTCGAAAAAATTGAAATCTACGAACCGGTCATTTCAGTGGCGGTGGAACCCAGGACCCATGCTGATCAGGAAAAAATGGACGTTGTTTTGCAAAAGTTCATGGCGGAAGATCCGACCTTAAGGGTGCGCCAGGACGAGGACACCGGCCAGACAATTCTTTCGGGCATGGGCGAGCTGCACCTGGAAATTATTACCAGCCGCATGCAGCGGGAATTCAAAACCAATGTCAACGTTGGTCAGCCCCAGGTAGTCTACCGAGAAACGATTGCGAACCCCTCAAAAGCTTCCGCCGTCTTTGATAAAGAAATTGCAGGTCAGCGTCTCTATGGAGAAGTGAGGTTAAAGGTGGCACCGTTACCCAGGGGAACCGGCAATCGATTTATTTCTGAAATATCAACCGAAGCGCTTCCCCATAATTTAATTGAAGCTGCCCAAAAAGGTGCGCTGGAATCCTTAGAGAGCGGATCATTGATGGGTTATCCCGTGGTAGATGTCGAAATCAGGCTTGCCGGTATAAATCACAAAGATTCTTTGAGCACTGAGCTGGCCTATACCGTAAGTGCTTCTATGGCGTGCCGGGAGGCTGTGGCAAAGTCAGGACCTTTTCTACTGGAGCCGATCATGGATGCAGAAGTATTGGTACCCGAAGCGTTCACGGGAGATGTGATCGGCGACCTAAATTCCCGCAGCGGAAAGATTGAATCAATAGACCACAAACTCGGTTCCCAGGTCATCAAGGTAACCGTTCCCCTATCGCGCATGTTCGGCTATTCGACTTCATTGCGATCGGCCACCCAGGGCAGAGGCACCTTTACGATGCAATTTGCCCGTTTTGATCGCAGTTGAATTATTGCGATTGATCTTTGCCTTTTTTGCTCATTTTACTCAGCCATTCATCAATTTTCTTCCGTCTCTCATCATCCTGGGGGTATTTTAGCGCCTGTTTCAACTGAACGCTGGCATTTTTTAAGTCTCTTTTTTTCAGATAAAAAACACCGAGATAGAAGTGCGCGTCGCCCAGCTTTTGCTGCTGTCCCAAACTCTTACCCAGGAAATAGTAAGCCTCGGTTACGTCAGGGTGTTGTCGGGTCAATTTAAGAAGGTTATCCGAAGCTTCAGCGAGATTTCCCAATTCCATCTGAGTTCGGCCCAAATAGAAAAGGCATTCCGGGTCATCGGGAATCATGCCGCCAGCACTTTCCAGTGTTTTTATTGCTTGTGGGAATTGGCCGTCGAGGAAATATACCCAGCCTAGATCCCTTAATATATAGGGATCAAACGCTCTCTTTGTTAAAGCGATCCTGATTTGCTCGATGGCCTCCTGCCGTTTCCCGACCCTGGCTAAAATTAATCCATAACGGTGATGGGCCAATGGATCTTGCGGGTTTCTTGCGACGTTGGCTTTAAGTTTGCTCAAAACGGTTTCCTCATCGCCATAGCTCGTCTCCACCCGCGTATGCACCCTATTGAAAGCATCCTGGTTTACCAGGGGAATCGGGTTCGAGGTATTTTTGAAATTGTCAAGCCATGAGCTAATGTATCCAATGCGGTCTTCAACAGCCGGATGAGTCATTAAATACTTGGGGATTTGATCTGATCCGAACCAAGTTTTACCGCGGATTTTTTTTAAGATTTTCAATAAACCGCTGACGCTGTATCCCGCTTCAGTGATAATTTTTAACCCAACCTCATCGGCCTGCGTTTCATTTTCACGGCTGTAAGACAACTCGGCGGATTGCCCGGCTGCCATCGATCCCATGGCAACGGCTTGGCCGGCTTCCGGGGAACCGCCGACCCCCAGCAAAACGCCGGCGGCAATACCTGCCAGCGTGGCAAGCCCGGTCTTTTTGGAGCGTTCGATCTTTTGGGAAATATGGCGGCAGTAGACGTGGGCAATTTCGTGGCCCAGAATACCCGCCAGTTCTTCCTCTTCCTCCATGGCATCCAACAGCCCGGTGTACACAAAAATATGGCCGGCCGGCGTTGCAAACGCGTTGTAAACATCTTCCTTGATCACATAAAAACGATATTTAAAGGGCTGTTGCGGAAGGGCGGACAAAATCCGATTTCCGATGTTGTTCACATAGCTGACGACTGAAGGGTCATCGACGATTTCGAAATACTTGTAAATCATCGCCAACATCTGGCGCGACATGTCTTCTTCCTCTTTGACGGTGATACTGAAAACCGCGGCCGGATTAAGAATGCTGACGGCCAAAATAAGAATCACGCCGATGGCAACAATTTTTTGAACAGGTTTCATGATTTCCTCAAAATTTATCGATTCAATTTATGTATCAAAATTTCTAAAATTTATTAGAACCACAGTATTTTTTTGGGGCCATTTTTTTGATGAGCCGTATGGAATGATGGAATATTGGAACGTTGGAATATTGGGCATGAGAAAATGAAATCATATGCGTTTTGAATCCTGGTTTCTTTAGACCCATCATTCCAAGATTCCAACATTCCATTATTCCAATCGACATAATGCCATATTTTTATCTTCTTTTCAAATACCAAATTTTATGATAGATCATGGGACCATGGCACGGATCATTTGCATTGCGAATCAAAAGGGCGGTGTGGGCAAAACCACAACCGCCGTCAACCTGTCAGCTTCTCTGGCAGTGTCTGAAAAACATACCCTGCTGGTGGATTGTGATCCCCAGGCAAATGCCACCTCGGGGCTAGGAATCGATTCTTCCTCAATCGACAAAACCCTGTACCACGCAATGCTGGGTCAAGCCGGATTAAAAAGCCTGATTATTGACAGCGACATTACATCTTTGAAGGTGATTCCTTCAAATTTGGAACTGATCGGTTTTGAAGTCGAAATGATATCAAACCCCAACCGTCAAAACACGCTCAAAAACCTCATCGCCGATCTCGACAATTCATTTGAATACATTATCCTGGATTGCCCGCCTTCGTTGAGTCTTTTGACGGTCAATGCGCTAACTGCAGCCAATTCGTTGCTGATCCCCCTGCAGTGCGAGTTTTATGCACTCGAAGGCCTCAGCCAGCTCCTGGGCACCGTCAAACGCATTAAGCAAACACTGAATCCGGCTCTACAGATTGCCGGAATTCTGTTGACCATGTTCGACAGGCGCACCAATTTGTCATACCAGGTCGCCGAAGAAGCTGAAAAATACTTCCAGGAGCTGGTGTTTAAGACAATTATACCGAGAAACATTCGGTTGAGTGAAGCACCGAGTTTCGGTAAGCCCATATTGCTCTATGATGCAACTTCGACCGGTGCCCGCAGTTACATTGAGTTGGCCAGTGAGATTATGCAAAGATAGGGAGGCGCATGCAAAAAGACAAGCTGACAAAAAATGCAGGCCCCGTTTCCGTCAAACGAAAAAAAATGGCCCTGGGAAAGGGTCTGGGAGCCCTCATTCCGGATATTGAAACAGAACAAGAAAAAAACAAGGACTATTTCTACTGCGATGCCCATCTAATCCGCCCCAATCGCTTTCAGCCCCGCCGTCGGTTTAGCGATGAAGATCTGGCAGAGCTTTCCGAATCGATCAAAACCCAGGGCATTCTCCAACCGCTGCTGGTACGCCGAGATGAGGCCGGCTATGAACTGATTACCGGAGAAAGGCGTTTGAGGGCCGCAAAACGTGCCGGATTAACCCAGGTGCCGGTGTTAATAAAAAGGGTCAATGATGATAAATTACTGGAGATGGCTATCGTCGAAAATATCCAGCGTGAAGATCTAAATCCCATTGAAGAAGCCGATGCCTACCACAGTCTTATCACCCAGCTGAAATTGACCCAAGACCAGGCATCCGCCCGAGTGGGTAAAAGTAGGTCGGCGGTAGCAAACTTTTTGAGGCTGCGCCAATTACCGGATCAAATCAAAACCGGCATGACCGATGGCACGCTGAGCATGGGACATGCCAGAGCGTTGCTGGGTGCCGAGACATCCGCCCAACAGCTTGCAGCCTGGCGCGCGGTCGTATCCAAAAAGTTGTCGGTCAGAGAAACTGAAGCCCTCATCAGGCGCTTGAAAGCGGTGAAGAGAAAGCCCCGCGTATCCGAGAATCACTCCGAACAGATACATCTTTCCCGCCTTGCCGAAGATCTCTCCCGTCACTTCGGTACCAAGATCACGATTAAAAAACAGGGACAAAAAGGCAAAGTTGAAATCGAATTTTACAGCATTGACGATCTTGACCGTTTGATTCATCGCCTGAGACAGACAGACAACTAATGTATCGAAATTTATACAATTTATTGGAATCACGGCGCTATTGGCGGGCATTTCCTTGGTAAGCCACATGGAATGATGGAATGTTGGAATACTGGTTTCTTTAAGCCCATAATTCCAGAATTCCAACATTCCATTATTCCAATTGTGAGCGAAGCGCCATAACTTGCGTTCCTAAACAACATATATTGGCCACCGCAATGCCCATTCACATTATCATAGACGGTTACAACCTTATTCGACAATCAAAGAGTTTGAGCATTCTGGATATGCAGGATATTCAATTGGGTCGCGATACTTTGGTTGATATGCTGGCGGCTTATAAAAAAGTAAAACCCCATCGCATCACTGTTGTTTTTGATGGAACCACGGCCCCTTTGTTTTCACAGAAGCAGGATCGGCAAAAAGGGATCTCTATTTTATTTTCGCACAAGGGAGAGTCGGCGGATACCGTGATAAAAAAAATGGCCCGTAAGGAAGGGCAAAGGGCCCTGGTGGTGAGTTCCGATCAGGACATCGTCAACTCGGCGGCAGCCAGCGGCGCGGCAACGGTTAGCGCGAATGATTTTGAAAATAAACTGACACTGTCAATTGATATCAATGGGTTGCAATCCGACCGCGATGATTATGACGGCTGGCGACCGACAACCAAAAAGAAAGGACCCAGCAGGCGATTTTCCAAGCAGCAACGCAAAAACAACGCGAAAATTCGCAAGCTATGAAGATCATTATCGCCAAAACTTCGGGTTTTTGCATGGGTGTACGCCGGGCCGTTGAAATGGTATTGGACGCGCCCGACCAATACACAAAGCCGATTTTCACTTACGGACCGCTGATTCACAATCCCCAGGTACTTAATCTCTTACAATCCAAAGACATCAACGTGCTCAATGAGATCCCCAACGGGGGTTCCGGCACAGTATTGATCAGGGCTCACGGAGTCCCACCGACGGCAAAGCAAAAGCTTAAGGAGGCCGAATTTAATGTCATCGATGCAACCTGCCCGCGTGTTATAAAAGTTCAGACCATTATTCGGAAGCATGCCAAAAAAGATTATGCCGCGATTATCATCGGTGATAAAGATCATCCCGAAGTTATCGGGTTGCTCGGTTACGCTCAGGATAAGGGTTATGTTGTCGGCAGCATAGAAGAACTTGAAACCCTTCCGGCCTTTGACAATGCTATTATCGTCTCACAAACCACTCAGAACGCCCGGCTTTTGGAATCCGTCAAAAGCTGGGCAGCTAAAACCCAGCCCCATTACAAAATATATAATACCATTTGCGATTCCACCGAGCGGCGCCAGGCCGAAGTTCAAAGGCTGGCCGAAGCGGTTGATGCCGTGATCGTAGTAGGCGGACACAACAGCGGAAATACCCGGCGGCTGGCCGAAATTGCACGACGGACCGGCAAACCGACCTATCATATCGAATCAGAATCGGAACTGGCATCCATGGACACGAGTGTGCTGGCGTCCGCACGGCATATCGGCATTACGGCCGGGGCCTCGACTCCGAACTGGATTATTAAAAAAGTCTACCGTGCCCTGGAAACTCTGCAGGTCAAACGCAAACAAAGCTGGCGCAGAATATTGTTCGGACTGCAACAGGCACTGCTGTTGACCAATATCTATGTGTCTTTGGGAGCCGGCTGCTTGACCTATGCCAGCGCGAAGTTGCAAGGGTTCAGCCAGTTCTTCCCGTATGTACTGATATCGATGCTCTACGTTCAGTCCATGCATATCCTCAATCATCTGACAGGCAACCAATCCGATCAGTATAATGATCCTGAAAGGGCTAATTTTTATCAAAAATTCAGGCTGCTGCTTATCGTCCTGGCCCTGGCGGCCGGTGGCACCGGTCTTGTGATTGCATATACCCTGGGTCTTTTCCCTTTCTTATTACTTCTCATCATGAGCCTGCTGGGATTATCGTACAATTTGAGGTTCGTGCCCAAAAGGTTCGTCGGCATCCGCCATCGGAGGATCAGAGATATTCCCGGATCGAAGACCCTATTGATTGCTATGGCCTGGGGCACTGTGACGGCTTTACTTCCCCCCCTGTCATTGACAGGCAAAGCCACTTGGATCACCGGATCAATCTTTTTATGGACCGCCGGTATTGTATTTGTCAGAACGGCATTTTTTGATATTCTCGACATGCAGGGGGATCGCATCGTCGGAAAAGACACCTTCGCCCTCCTGCTTGGAGAAAAGCGGTCCATGCGACTTTTAAAAAATATGCTGATCGCGCTCACTGCAGCGTTTATTCTGTTGAGTTCCTTTCACCTGGTTTCCTATCTCGGCTTAGTGCTGATCGGCTGTCCGATATTTTTTTTACTTCTTCTCTCAGCCTATGAACGTGGGGTTCTGCTGCCAAGCATCAAACTGGAGTTTCTGGTTGAAACGAACTTCGTTCTGGCGGGAGTTGCTGCGTTTCTGTGGTCGGTGTTTGATTTTTAACCTGGAAGGGATGACAACCATGAATGTGGTAAAATTAAACATTGAAGATGTGCTGGATCTGCACACGTTTCGGCCCAAGGATATTCCTGATCTTTTAGAAGATTATTTTACAGAGTGTTTAAAGGCCGGAATTTATTCCATACGAATTATTCACGGGAAAGGCAAAGGCATCCAAAAAAGGCGTGTCCGGGAACTTCTTGAAAAGAACTCCATGGTGACGACGTTTAAAGAGGCGCCGGCAGAGGCTGGAGGATGGGGGGCAACGTTGGTCGAATTAAGCAGGAATTTGGATACTGAAAATTCGAAAGAAAATTAAATAGACAGTGCCGTCTCCGATCAATCCCGCTCCTGGTGATACCAGGCACAGCGTGAGAATCACCTATGAGACTATGGCCTATTAATAATTTCCTCGATCTTGTCGGACAAACTTTGCATATTAAACGGTTTTTGGATGAATCCGTCGCAGCCGCGGTTTAAAAGCTCGCTGACCTGCTGATTGGCACCATACCCGCTTGAAAGTAAAACCTTAATCGCCGGATTGATAGCCTGCAATTCATCAACCGTATCAGCAGCCTCCATGTCCGGCAGAATCATATCCAAAACAACGAAATCAATATCATTCTGGTTTTTTTTGTAAAGATCCAGAGCCTCTTTAGCGTCTTTTGCCGTTAATACTGAGAACCCCAGTTTTTCCAGCATTTGTCTGCCAACACCGATGACGATCTCCTCATCATCAACAAGTAAGACTGTCTCTGCCGCCATTTGCTGTTAATCTCCATAGCCCCCTGGTGGTCATCATTCCCCTTATTCCCCTTATCCCCCTTTCAGTATTGAATTTTCAGTTTATCAGAACAAAATTGAAATTGCAAAATTAAAAAATGGCCTTATAATATGAACAAAAATTCATGGGGGGAAGGATGAAAACCAATTTTATTTACATGACTGCCGGCAACAAGGATGAAGCCACCAAAATCGGGAAAGAACTGGTAACCTCCAGATTGGCGGCATGCGTTAATATTCTGGACAATATGAACTCCTTATATCTGTGGGAGGGGGAGATACAGGATGACAGGGAAGTGGTCATGATTGCCAAAACTACTGAGGAGCGCATACCGAAGTTGATTGAAAAAGTCAGATCAATGCACAGTTATGACTGCCCCTGCATTGTGAGTCTGCCAGTTGCGGGTGGGTATCAGCCCTTTTTAGACTGGATTGCCGATAATAGTTCACCGCAGAGACGCAAAGGACGCTGAGGGTAAATTTTTTATTGATATCCATTACGATCCGATCGTTTGATTTTCTCGTACTAGTGGGGTATTCTCATCTTTTCCCATTCAACATTCGATGTTGGACGTTCGATGTTCAATGTTCATTTTTTATTCAGTACACCTTCCGCAGTCTCCCGGCTCAAAAACAACTTAGCACTAAAGTTTCCCGCAACCGTAGTCTTAGTTGTTTTTCAACCCTCTTACTCCATACTCTATGCTCCATGCCCTATGCCCTGTGCCCCATGCCCTGTGCCCCATGCACTATGCTCTATGCCCAATTACTTTGCTGTCTGTGATTAGCTCTCCTCTGCCAGCTGAATCCCCCCCTCATACATACAAACTCCATTGGGGGTTTTGTCCAGGTAACCTCCAATGTGTTTGGTAAACAGTGGATCTTCATAAACACTGCGCAAAAAATCATCACGAAATTTCGGATGGGCAATGCTGGCAATGGCCATCGCTTTTTCGCCGGAAGTCAGTTCCCGCAAATCGGCAATGCCGTGCTCGGTGACAATAACAACTCCGTCATAGGCGCTGGCTGTAAGACCGATTCCCGGGGGGTGCAATCTAGCAATTTTTGATTCGCCTTTAGCGGTAATACTTTTTATAGCAATAATCGGGGTGCCATAGGCTCGATCGTTTAAAGCCCGGATAAAATCCGGCTGGCCGCCCACCCCGCTGTAATATCGCCGGGGATCGATAAAATCAGCCCAGACATTGCCGAACATGTCGACCCCTATAGCCGTATTCACCGAAATAAATGGGCTGTTTTTTCGGACAGTATCTGCTGAATTGGTGTAAGCCGAAGGTCGCATTTGAACTCCGGCGCGCATATGGACGAAATCGTAAAGTTCTCTGGAACCCATAATCAGACTGGTGGTGCTGTATCCCAGGTTGGCCTTCTTTTTTCGATTGGTAACAATGCCTTGCTTTTCGAGCAACATTAAGCCATCACCATACAGCTCGGTCTGAACCCCCAGATCTTTGTAACCGGCATCTTTGATGGTACCGATGACGGCATCCGGAATTTTGCCGATGCCCACCTGCAGGGTGACACCATCGTGAATGAAATGTTCTGTTATCAATTCGCCGATTCTGCATTCCTCCGGTGATAAATTCTCAAAATCCGGTGCCGCAAAATGGTAAACCGGTTGGACATGGTCCTCAATCAGATAATCAATGGACTGGGCGTCCACCACGCTTTGTCCCTGGGTAAACGGCATGCCGCCGTCCAGCTCCGCAATCACCACTTCGGCATGATCAATGGCCGTGTGCAGCGCCTCAACAGAAAGACCCAGGCTGTATTCACCGGTATATTCATTTTGACGAACCTTAAAAAAAACAACGTCCGGTTCGTATTTGCGGCCCTTCGAAATTAAGCTGACCAGATTGGCCAAGGTACAGGGCAGATAGTAGGCACGGCCTTCATTGGCCGCTATTCGGACGTCACCGCCGGAAAAAATGGAGAAGGTCATCACGCGATCCTGTAATCCCTCTTCAACATAGGGTACCGGACCCTGCAGCAGCAGATGGACCATTTTGATAAATGGCAACCGCGGGCGACGTAATTTGATGGCATCGGTCAGCGCCATCAGGCACGCCGTCGGAGTCGCGGCATTCGATCCGACGTAACACGTGATCTCATCTTTTGTTTTAAATTTTTCAGCGATCACCTCGGCAATTTGATCGCGGGTGATGACTTTCGGCTGCATGCTCATGGATGACCTCCTTGCCCAGGAAAGTGGACTAAGCTTTTTTCGAGACTGCGCTCGGAAAAAATGGCCCCTGCGGGGCAGTTGTCAATGCCAAAACCTGAACTGCAATTGCCTAACCTGGATAAACCGGAAATAACAAATTACAAGCACCAAATCACAAATAAATTCCAAATTGCAAAATCCAAATCTCAAATAAGAGCAAACGCCAATTGTTTGGCATTTTGAATTTCGGTCATTGAGATTTGTTTGGTGTTTGGTATTTGTGATTTGTTTTTTTTTAAGTGCTGGAACCTGAATCCGCCTTGGCGGAACACCTAAAACCGCACGTTCCTTACAACATGTTGTCGGATAAAACCCGCTAAGGGCCTAATTAGCATATTTCTGAGTAGGACGCAAAGTCCCCGGGAATAACAACTGAATCATAAAGTCTTCTTGCCCAGTGATGCCTCAATGCTTAGGTTTGAGTATAGAACCTCCAAACAAGGAAATACTCAAATGAAAACATGCCGAAGCGTTCTCATCCTTTTGATAATTCTATCAATTTTTACTTTCACCGATGCCAGCGCCGCAAGCCTGCGCTGCGGCGTCCGTCTGATAACGGAAGGCGACTACAAGGCCCGGGTGCTGGCCGAATGCGGTGAACCGGATCATGTGGAAGTTTGGGAGGAAGAACGGATCTACGGATTCCGCAATCACCCTAGCTATTACGGCATTTACGATAGCTATGAGTACGGAGGCCCGGATTACGGATACGGAAAACCATATCGCGTAAAAAAGCTGGTAATCATAGAAAAATGGACCTACAATCATGGCCCCGGACGGTTCATGAATCACCTGAGACTGGAAAATGGCATCGTGGTAGACATCATCAGCGGCGACTACGGATACTAGAATGGACATAACAGTTCACCGCAGAGACGCAGAGAACGCAAAGGGAAGTTGGATTTTCCTTTCTGCTGATCCGCTATAAAGCGAAGCGGGCATGAAAGGCAGAAAGGAAAAAATCTAATGCCTTCAGGAAAATTAAAGGATCGGAACGCGATGGATATCAATAAATTAAGCAATGAAATCATAAACGCTTCTTCGGATTGGTCGTGAATTTCAATGTGCCCGTTATACGTGATGGCATCGTAAGAATAGCGAACGATTTAGATTAGTAATCCACTTTTCAAAAATTTACCCTCAGCGTCCTTCGCGTCTCTGCGTTGAATTATTACGAAGGGACAAGATTCATTTACAACATTATTTCCCCCGATTTTACAATAATTACAACTACCTAAAACCACAGCTTTTTCTTGACTTCAACCTCTAAAAATAATATGATTCCCGCCGGTGAGCAAATATTACAGCCCGAATACCAGTGAAACTAAAATGAACCGAAACAACCGTGGCTTCACATTGGTCGAAGTGACTGTGGTTGTGGTGCTGATCGGCATCATTGCAGCAGCCGTATTGGCACGGTCCATCTCCACCGACCAAATAAATCTTGTCGGCCAGGTGGACAAAATCCGAAACCACATCCGTTACGCCCAATCCATCGCCATGAAACGCAACGAGGTGTGGGTGATTAGCTGTGATTCATCTCAGTACTGGCTTTCTGACATTACATTAACCCCAGTTGCACTTCCGGGAGCGGCAGCCAATACAATTTCACTGGCCGATCTTGGCGTTGGCATGATTGCCTTTGCAGTATATTTTGATCCTCTGGGGATTCCTTATCATTCATATGTCGACGAAGACACCAATAACCCGATCACCCCCGGTAATCCAAGGACCATAACCATTTCAGCCGGATCAGAATCGAAAACCTTAACTGTAACCCCGGAAACCGGATTCATCACCACCCAATGAAGCGCGCCAAATCAAAATATAACTCGGCAAACGGATTCACCTTGATCGAGGTCATCGCCACCGTCCTTGTCATGGGGATTCTGGCCGCATTTTTCATTCACTTCATGGGAACGGCCCTGAGTGACAGTTGGCAATCCGTGGAGCTGGTGGCGGATGAAGCCAGGGCCGAGGGATTGATGGAAAAAATTATCGCCGATTATGTCGAGCGAATAAATGATAATAATCCGGATACCGCCCTATCGAGAATTGTGAATCGTCGTGAATCATTCTATGAAAGTGATTCGGATTATGGCTTGCCCGTTACCATGCAATACATTATATTTAACTCAAGCGGAGATGAACAGGCTGACACAGTGGGGGAAAACAGAAAACTTAAAGTCACGGTTGAATCGCCGGGCTATCATTTAACGACCATTCTGACCGAGAGCCGCACGGATGATTTAAAAGATCCGCCGGTAAATTACTAGTTCGAAATTCGATGAATCGTCTGTTTTAATTTTTTATTAGGACACGGATAAACACGGATTAAACGGATAATTTAGAACTCGTTGCTTAGTTTACTGGTTGAATGGTTGATTAGGTAAATTATAGTCATAATTTCAGAATGTTACGATTGTTGAAAAATGAAGTGGCCAATTATTTTGCAAATATCGGATAAATACATATTTACAACCACTTAACCAATCAACCATATCTGTAATCTGCGTAAATCCGTGTCCAAACCGAAACTTTTATTATGAAAAACCACCGAGGCTTCGCCCTCATCGAACTCATTGCAGTCATTGTCCTGGTGGGCATCATTGCGTCTTTTTTCGCCATTTTTCTCACCACCGGTGTTAAAGGCTACCTGAACACAAAAAACGCCACCGAGGGCTCACTTAATGCCCAGATGGCGCTGGATCGTATTTCGATGGAGCTGCGAGACATCCGTGAATTGACAGCCACGCCATCCAGTACAACCTTATCTTACAAGAGCGAAGATCCGACCGAAACCCGGACTCTCAAGTACGAAAACCAAAATATCTATATTAGGGTCGACACGACGGATTACATGTTATTAGAGAATATTTCAACGTTCGTCATTTCCAACCCCCCCGCCCGGGATTTGGACGGTGATGATTCAGAGGACGACGTTCCCTACATTGAGGTGGAATTCAGAGTGGGGCTGAATGAGAATGAAATCGGAAAGGAATTCAAAACAAGGATTTTTCCAAGACATATGGTAGAAGATAAATAGCCAAATAACCATCAATGCGAGCGCCCTACTTTTTCATAGTCGCTGATGTGAGTTCCCAGCATTGAGGTTCTTATGAATATGCCCAATACCATAAATATTATGTCCGGCGCTCTCCTGCAGTCGCGTCGTACACTGATGGCCGCCAAAGGCAGTGTGCTGGTTTACTTAATTGTTGTGATTCTAATTTTCGGCATACTGGGCGCAGCAATGGTTTCCCTGTTTACAACCGCCTCGACCAGCTCGGCGACCCCCAATGATGCCCGACGCGCTTACAATTTGGCGGAATCGGGGACGCGCTATGCCTTCAGCGAATTGAGAGAGGAACCTAAATTCGATGAAAACACGATCATTGCGCTCAATTTCACCACCTATACTGTCACAAATGTGGGAATCTTCACTATTAATGTGATGAGTCCGTGGTTTGAGTCGCAGTTGCTTTTCGACCAAGTTGGCAACCCATATACCCTGGCACCTTCGGTGGGGAAAATACCAGAAGATTTTGATGTCCCTGACAACAGCAACGTATGGATCATCAATTTTGAATATCTGGAGGAAGGTCCAGATTTTCTGGGTGCCAGATCTCCTGTCACCGCCTTTACCAGAGTCGATGACACAGAAC
The DNA here is from genome assembly GCA_945787595.1 of uncultured Desulfobacterales bacterium. Next base: position 27,483 of record CALZJV010000016.1, read on the forward strand.
TAACCATTAATGTTGCCGGTGGCTTTAATGTATCCACCGGCGAAAGGGTGTGTCTGGGGGTGATGCCCTCGCATACACAAAATTATCCACTCTGGGAAGAAGGTGATGATCCTTATGATCTTTATCTTGAGCGCGTGGCTAAAGATATTTTTCCACGATTTAACGGTGCCATCAATATAAACAGAGTTGATTATTCTTATGATCGGTTGATCGACGAACCGGAAAACAACCGGGTGAAGCTAGAAAATTTTAGCGCGACCCGTTTTCAAAACACAATAGACCCATTTCCGCTGACAGTTTCCAAGACGGCGGATAGTCCTTACACAGGAGAATTTATCGTCTTATTACCCCGCAACCATATGGTAATACCAACGGGTACATCCGGCTCCGTAGATTACGGCGGTGATTATGACTTCGGCACAATTATATATAATACTGAACTTGAGATACTTCCCCCACCGGATATCAACACTGATGAATTCACCAGCAATGTCACCGAAAAAGAAACGAGCTCGAGCTTTACCGGCGTCGATACCGACGCCGATACCCTCAACATCGGTGGGGGCGTTATTCCCGGCGCCAATGCAGAATTTGGCGCAGCCTGGTACAATGCCGACAAATCCATCGGCGGTAACAACGATTTTTGTCAAGTCGGTGCCTGTGAATTTCGGCGCGGCATTCGGGCCTTCTTTACCCTAGAATTTAATTTTCAGAGACAGGGAGACGGCTTGACGTTTGCGCTGATCGGCGCAGGAGATGATCTTAACAATCCAGTGAATACCATAAATTCGGTCGGCGGCGACAGCGAGCTGAGCGAATTGTTAGGGTATGCCGGTGACAGCCGCCTGAATGCCGGCGGTTCGAGTTTTCTGGATGGTGTCGGGGAGGGACTGGAGCCTCCAAAATTGGCCGTCGAGTTTGACACCCGCACCAACAACGACACCTTGGCATACTGCTCCGGCACCAGCACCGCGGACACAGATAGCCGCAATGATCCCTTTGCCAATAACCGGGACGCCGTCCAATTTGTGTATTGGGGCGGCAAAAAGCTGAGCATCCCCTGCCGGGATGACAGTCCGACCTATGACGATAATAGACATGGCTGTCCGGCTTTTCCGAACTGGAATTTTGCTACCGGAGGACCGGTGAGATCCTCCCCGGCCATCGGGGCTGACTGCACCATCTATTTCGGATCTGATGACGATAGGGTATATGCCCTCAACCCGGACGGAACCGCCAAACCGGCACCCTGGCCCTTCGTTACCGGGGATGATGTGGTCTCTTCCCCGGCCGTTGCGGCGGATGGTACCATCTACGTCGGATCTAATGACGGCCGGCTCTATGCCATCAATCCGGATGGCACAGCGAAGGCGGCCCCCTGGCCTTTTGTTACCGGAGGAGCGGTAAGATCCTCCCCTGCCATCGGCGCTGATGGAACCATCTATGTCGGATCCGACGATAATAATCTGTATGCCATCAACCCCAACGGCACACCCAAA
>CALZJV010000017.1 GCA_945787595.1 uncultured Desulfobacterales bacterium
ATTCCAAAACTATGCACTCTTCCCCCATTTGACGGTGTTTGAGAACATCGCCTATGGACTGAAGATACGGCGGCTCTCAGCTCAAATCATTCGTGAGCAGGCCGAGAAGATCATGCAGCTTGTCGGCCTGGAGGGACTGGCCGAACGCTCCCCTGCTCAGCTTTCAGGGGGCCAGCAGCAGCGTGTCAGCTTGGCCCGGTCTCTGGTTATGGAGCCCAAGGTGCTTCTGCTCGATGAGCCGCTTTCCAACCTTGACGCCAAGCTGCGGGTATCCACCCGTCTGGAGATCCGCAAGCTGCAGCAGCGGGTAGGGATAACATCGGTCTATGTGACCCATGATCAGGAAGAGGCCATGACCCTATCTGATCGGGTGGTCATCATGCATCAGGGGAAAATCATGCAGATTGGAAGCCCCCAGGCAATTTATGCAAAACCGGCAAACCGTTTTGTGGCTGATTTTATTGGCAAGGCCAACTTTCTGGAAGGCCGGGTTGGAAGTATGGCATCCAATAATGAAATTGTCCTCGACATATTGAGCAAGAAATTTCAGATTTTTGTGCAAAAAGGTTCCTTTTCAGAAGGGCAACGCGTGCTTTTGGTCGTTCGGCCGGAATCTGTAAAGCTGGAGCCGAAAAAGCCGGACACCCTTACCGGCACAGTCCAAGAAGCAGTTTATCTGGGTTCACAGATGGTGTATGAGGTTGAGATAGCAAAATATATCATCACCGTGGAAATTGCCAATCCTCAGGAGCATATGGTTTTTAAAGCGGGTGAGGAAGTGACGATAAGTTTTCAGGAAAAAAGCCTGCATATTTTACCCTACGAGGAGGTGCAGTAGGCAACTGCTTGGAGATCATGTGCGCTTTTAACCATTTAGGGGACCGTATTCAGAAACGCCAGCAAGTTTTTTTTGGTTATTTTTTCCATGATATAGTCAGGCGGGTAAGAATTTCCTTCCTCCCAGATCCAGCCTTTGGCCATATAGCCAGTAACCAGCACAAAGAATACGTCCAGTTTTTTGCTGGCACCATCAGCTATTTTATTATCTCCGAACATGACCATTTCGTCGCCTTTAATGTTTAACCGATTCAGTGCTTCCTGAAAAAAGCGAAGATCAGGTTTTTCGATTCCAATACTCTCAGAAACAATGATGGTGTCAAAAAAGTGTCGCAGGTTTGTTTTTTCCAAATAGGAATCTACCCGGATCACACTTTCATTGGACAAAAGTGCTATCCGAATGTTTTTGTCCCTTAATAACTGGAAGGTATCCACAATATCCTTGTCCGGCTGAATCTTATTCATTAAAATCTCTCTGTACTTTTTTAAGGCTGCTTCGGCTGAAATAGCATTTATTGCTAATTCGTTAAACGTCTTTTCAAAGAAATCGAGTTCGCCAAACGTATGGCTGATAAATGGCTTTTTTGTGTTATGGTTGATTCTTTCAAAAGTGGCCACAAAGGCTTGCTTGGATTGAATGAGTGAGTTATCAAAAAGCCACTCACACATATCAACCGTAGCGTCTTTTGCCAGGTGCGTATCATTAATAAGGGTATTGCCCAAATCAAATGCGAAGGCCTTTATCTTTCTTTTTTTGGTACTGAGCATGAATTTTCCTTGCTGCTTCTTAGGCTATCCGTCTATAAACCGCGGCTTTGATTCCTATATACAGGATTGCCTGAACTAATGTCAAGCAAGGGTAAGAGTTGGTATTGGCATCGTGATCTAGCTGAAAGTAGCAATTGAAATTTTAGCGAATTTTTGAAATAAAATAATCGTGCGTTCAGCACACAAAAAATTGCGTATTAAGGAGGGAGACATGAAATTAGGATTGATTGGCGCCGGAAGAATTGGCAAATTGCATGCTGAACTGCTTACCTACCATATTCCGCAGGCTGAAATAAAAACGGTTGCTGAAATTTATATAGATGATGTTAAAGCGTGGGCAAGCCACTTAAGAATTTTGAATCTTACAACGGATTACAACGATATTTTGAACGATGCTGAAATCGAAGCCGTGCTGATCTGCTCTTCAACGGATACGCATGCCCAATTAATCATCGAAGCCGCTAAGGCGGGCAAACACATTTTTTGCGAAAAGCCGATTGATTTCAATATTGAAAAAATCAAGCAAGCATTAAATTCAGTTAAAGCTGCAGGGGTGAAAATGCAGATTGGTTTTAATCGAAGATTTGACCATAACTTTAAGAAGATCCGCGAAGTCGTGGAATCCGGCAAAATCGGAGACATACACATTGTTAAGATTACTTCCAGAGATCCTGCGCCGCCTCCCATTGAATATTTAAAAGTTTCTGGTGGTATTTTTTTGGACATGGCGATTCATGACTTTGATATGGCCAGGTATTTATCCACCAGCGAAGTCGATACTGTTTATGCGCAGGGAGCTGTTCTGATCGATCCCGCAATAGGAGAACTCGGTGACGTCGATACGGCAATCACCACACTAACGTTTAAAAATGGCGCCCTAGGTGTTATCGACAACAGCAGGCAGGCTGTCTACGGATATGATCAAAGAGTGGAAGTGTTTGGATCCAAAGGGTGTGTTGACGTCAAAAACGACTTCCCAAATTCCGCTATATTGAGCACGGCGGACGGGGTCACCCGCGAGAAACCCCACCATTTCTTTTTAGAAAGGTACAAAACGTCATATATTGAAGAATTAAAAGCGTTTACCGAGGCCGTCGCAAGAGATGAAGAAACTCCGGTAACCGGAAATGACGGTTTGCAGCCTGTTCTTATCGGTGTGGCAGCCTTAAAATCTTTAACTGAAAAAAAACCTGTTAAAATCGAAGAGGTGGCATGAAAATACCTGTATGTATTGAGATGCTTTTCACCGAAGTGCCTTTTGAAGACAGATTTTCGTTCTTAAAAAACTGCTATGCCCCTATTGTCCTGGCTTTGGAACCACTGGCTTCCGGAATGTTGGCCTGAGGTTCGCCATAGGTGTTTGTTGACAGATACCTACCTGTTATGTATGTTCGAATCCTGGCGCTGTAGAAATTATCCATAACGAATAGATAGAAAGGATAGGCTTATGAAAGGCTTAGTCTTGGACGCCAAGTGGGAGCCCAAACCTGAGTATAAACTCTCGGATTGGGAAAAAGAAACGGGTAAGGCCATCAGCGGATGTCTGGTCTGGAAGGGACCAAAGTTGGAGGTTCGGTCCTGGCCGGATTGTACCCCGGGCCCCAAGGAAGTGCTGATCAAAGTAAAGGCCTGCGGCGTGTGCGGCTCGGATATGCACTTTTATGAAACGGACGAGGACGACTATATCCTCTATCCCGGCCTGACCAAATTCCCCACCATCCTGGGCCATGAATTCTCAGGCAAAGTGGTTGAAGTGGGAAAGGAAGTCTCTCAGCTTAAAGAAGGAGACATGATCACCGCCGAAGAGATGATCTGGTGCGGCCGATGCACCCCCTGCCGCAATGGGTATCCCAACCACTGCCTCAACCTCGAGGAAATCGGTTTTACCATCCCCGGAGCCTTTGCCAATTTTATCGCCATGGACGAGAAGTTCTGCTGGAAGATCGATGCATTGGCCGAGCGGTTTGGTGACGATGAAAAAGCCTATGAAGTAGGCGCCCTGACCGAACCCACCTGTGTGGCCTACAACGGTATGTTCGAGCGGGGCGGGGGGTTTCGCCCCGGACATTACGTCTCCGTTTTCGGCGCCGGATCCATCGGACTGGCCGCCATCGGACTGGCCAAAGCCGCCGGAGCCGGAACAGTCGCCGCTTTTGAATTGTCTCCCAATCGCCGCGAGTTGGCCGGGCAGGTGGGAGCCGATCATGTTTACGATCCAACCGAGGTCACTCCCCATGAAGTCTTGATGGAACTGAGCAAAGGCGAAGGTTTCGATTTCCACGTCGAAGCCGCCGGCGCTCCGCATCTGGTCGTTCCCGAAATGGAAAAGTCTCTGGCTATCAACGGTAAAATCATTCAGATCGGACGGGCAGCCCAACGAGTACCCATGTACCTCGAAACCTTCCAGGTCCGACGGTCACAATTCTTCGGCGCCCAGGGACATTCCGGACATGAGACCTTTCCCAACGCTATCCGCATGGTAGCCGCGGGCCGGTTGGATTTAAGCCCCATTATCTCCGCCCGGTATCCCCTGGATAACGCCATAGATGCCATCGCAAAATCCACGGATCGCAGTGACGGAAAGATACTGGTAAAACCTTAGATCGGCCCAGATGGCCGGCCTCGGGATCGTTCACCAAAAAAGGAGGCGATACAAAAAAAGTGCCAGACAAGGTCTTGGTAATTTGAAATGTTAACGTTAACATTTATGCAATCTGTTGAAAAAAACGCGATAAATGTTTCGACTTCCTGCGGATCTTCGAAGGCATACATGGCCGAGGTCAAATGAGAATTTCCTTTTACCACGAATCAGCCACCGACGTTTCGTAGACCCGCCCACCATCCTGCCGAAGACGTTCCAAAAACAGTTGGTTTTTTCGATAGCCAAATCCACAGACAGTTTCTTTATCGACGCCGTCATCTAATGAGTCTATGCTCACTGAAGAGAGCCTTTGAACCATAAATTCTTCAGCAGGCTTTCTTTCCATGTTAATAATGTGATACTATGCCTGTGTGCTGCTGCTGGAATGTTGATTGCGAGATAGAATAATCCAAATGGGGGGCAACAAAATGGCTTATTCGAGTCGACGTTTAATTCCGCAAAGTTTGCAGGACAGTTTTATAAAATTGCTGTCACCATTAATCACGCTTTTTTCGAAATGGGGGTTGCGTCCACACTATTTTACCATTGCAGGTGTCGTCATAACATCCCTGGGGGCAGCAGCTTTTATGATGGGGTATATGCGGCCGGCAGGTATATTCATTTTGTTCGGTGGTTTCTGCGATACGATTGACGGGTCGCTGGCACGCAGTACCGGAAAGGCTTCGCGGTTTGGTGCACTATTGGACTCCACCGTCGATCGTTACTCCGAATTTATTATGTATCTGGGTATCGCCGTCTATTTTATCGACTTTGGAGATTACAGCACCTCAGCTGCTGCATATTTGGCCTTGTGCGGATCGTTTATGGTCAGCTATGCACGCGGTCGCGCTGAAAGTTTGGGTTTTGAAGCCAAACTGGGATTTATGCAACGTCCCGAGCGTATCATCCTGATCGGGCTGGGGGCGTTAATTCACATCACGGCTTTTAAAATCGCCATTTGGCTGGTGGCCTTGCTGGCCAATTTTACCGCCTTGCAAAGAATCCGATGCGCTTACAAACAGGATTCGGCCCGCTTCAAGGACGATGTTGTCTTAAAAACATAAACCTGAATTGAGAGCGTTTTAAATTTTAGAAAGAGACAATTTTGTTTTATCTACTAAGGAACTGAAAAAAATATGAACTACGATGTCATTATTGTTGGTGGAGGGCCGGCCGGTATGTTTTCGGCCTATTACTTGAGTGAGCATTCTGACAAAAGGGTCCTGCTCATTGAAAAAGGTAAAACCTCCCAAAAGCGTAATTGTCCGATCACGTCTTATCAGGAGTGCATCAAATGCAAGCCCTGTAATATTCTCAGCGGCATCGGAGGTGCCGGCCTTTTTTCGGATGGCAAGCTGAACTACATTTATAAATTAGGTAAAACCGATCTGTCCCAGTTTATGCCCCTTCAGCAGGCCGAGAAACTGATCGATGAAACCGAAAAAATTTTCAACAAATTTGGCATGGACGGACCTTCCTACCCCACCGACATGGAGGAGGCCCGGGAAATACGCAAACGAGCCAAGCGTTACGGCATCGATCTTCTCATCATCAAGCAGAAACACTTGGGCAGCGATCGCCTTCCGGAACACATTGCCTGTATGGCCGATTTCATCAAATCCAACGGGGTGATTGTACACACCTCAGAAGAGGTTAAAGAAGTCATTATTGAAAACAACCACGCCGTCGGTGTGGTGACCAACCGCAAGAGTTATTTTGCCGACAATGTAATTTTAGCTCCCGGTCGCGTGGGTGCGGATTGGGTCGGCGGACTGGCTCAAAAGCACGGCATCGGGCTGACACATCGCGGTATTGAAGTGGGTGTGCGGGTCGAGGTTCACAATGATATTATGCAAGATCTCTGTGAAGTCATCTATGACCCTACATTTTTTATTCAAACCGCCAAATACGACGATCAAACACGAACATTCTGCACGAACAAGGGAGGTTTTGTATCATTAGAACGATACAGTAATTTTGTTTGTGTTAACGGGCATGCCTACCGGGATAAAAAATCACAAAACACAAACTTCGCATTTTTATCTAAAGTAGTTCTCACAGAGCCGGTGACCGACAATCAGGCCTATGGAGAGTCTATCGGAGGCCTGGCAACCCTGATTGGCGGTGGTAAACCTATTTTGCAACGGTTCGGTGATCTCAAGCGTGGCCGTCGCAGCACCTGGCACCGGATCAGAAAGGGATACATCGAACCTACTATGATCGATGTCGTCTGCGGTGATATCGCCATGGCATTGCCTGAAAGGATTCTGACGAATATTATCGAGGGATTGGAGAAATTAAACTGCGTAATACCGGGAGTGGCCAATGATGAAACCCTGCTTTATGCGCCTGAGATAAAGTTTTTTGCCACCCAGATTGACACATCTAAGAATTTAGAAACGAAAATAAAAGGCATTTACGTGGCCGGCGACGGTCCGGGGGTCGCCGGAAATATCGTTTCAGCCAGTGCCACCGGTTTGATCCCGGCCAAAGCCATTATTGCCGGGAGCTGAGTCCGCACAAGCCGGAATCGACTGTTAAATATTCATTCTAAATAACCTTCACGAAAGGCTTGCCATCGCCGACCACCTGCCCTACCCTGGCAGCCGCTTCGACGCCGGCGTCCTTCAATGCCGCCTGCAGTTCATCGGCCTGGGCTGCCGGGAGGGACAATAAAAGTCCGCCGGATGTCTGGGGATCAAACAGCAGCTCTTCTTCCTCCAAAGATCTGCTTTGAACCATTTTCCATAAACCGTGCGCCAGTTTGCGATTGGCTTTATTGCTGCCGGTGGTCTCGCCCTGCTGATACATCTTAAGCGCATTGGGGTAGAACGGCAGCCGGTTATAGTCCAGCTCAATCTGCACGCCGCTTCCCTTTGCCATTTCAAGGGCATGCCCCAGAATGCCGAACCCGGTGATATCCGTACAGGCATGAATCTCATAGTTTAATGCCGTCTCAATTGCTTTTGCGTTGAGAGCCGCCACCAGGGGCAAAATGGCTTCAAGCTCCGGGTATGGAAGTTTGCCGGATCTCCCGGCGTTAAAAAGGACCCCGGTACCCAAAGGCTTGGTAAGGATGAGGGTATCCCCTGTCCGGCAGCCGCGATTGGTCAGGATGCGATCGGGATGAACACGGCCCGTAACCGCCAGGCCGAATTTGGGCTCATTGTCGTCCACGGAGTGACCGCCGGCCATGGCTGCTCCGGCTTCTTTAATTTTGTCGCTGCCGCCGCGCAGAATTTCCTTTAATAATCCCATGTCCAGCTTCTTGGATGGAAACATCACCAGGTTTAAAGCCGTCAATGGTTTTCCCCCCATGGCATAGACATCGGAAAGCGAGTTTGCAGCTGCAATCTGCCCGAACCAATAAGCATCATCCACTGGTGGGGTAATGTAATCCACCGTGCTGATAAAGGCGATTTCCGGGGTCAGGCGATAGACGGCTGCATCATCACTGGTTTCAAATCCCACTAATAAGTTCTCGTCTCTGACTGTTTCCAGCCCCATTAGTGCTTCCGACAGATCCGTCGGACCGATTTTGGCCGCTCACCCGCAAGTACGGGACAAGCTCATCAACGTCTTTTTTTTCCTGAAAAACATTGCTTATTCCTTAATGCACATATCCATGACTGGTTGATTGGTCTTTTGCGTGTAAAGTATGAATATCGCATGAACAAAGCAAATATCAAATCCATAATATCAATACAAGATTATTGAGCGATAGGCTAAATCAATCCAAATGGCTTTTTTTGTTTGACACATAAAACATCAATTCTTTATACTCCGGGCCGTTGGAATTCCAATTGATTCTTGCAGATGAAATAAAGACCATATTAATCATAAAATGCAATATAAGTTCTATTAAGACTCAAAAACGCAGGGAGGAAAACGATGAAATTTGCAATTATTGGTACAGGTATTATGGGACGCGGCTGGATCACTCAATGCTCGATGACAGGACACGAAGTTCTCTGTTATGACGGCAACAAGGAAATTTTGGCCGGAACGATTGATGCCAGTGAAAAGCTCACCGGAAAAGTGGCTAAAAAATTTAAAATTGATGATCCAGATTTCGTATCGAATGCCGTCAAAAAAATAACGACCTATGAGGACAAAGGGAACTTCATCGAAGCCGCCAAAGGCTGTGATGTTTTTTTAGAGGTTATATTCGAAGATTTGAAGCTCAAATGTACGGTGTTGTCGGATTTTTTACCCCAGTTACCTGAAAATGTGGTGTTCTGGTCGAACACCAGCAGTCTGGATATTAATCCGATGGCCGAAGCCGGCGGCCGACCGGATCGCTCCATCATTACCCATGGTATGAATCCGGTGCCCATGATGCCCGGTGTCGAGGTAGTGCCCGGGGCTAAGACCAACGCTGAAACAGTTGAATTTACCCGTCAGGCCCTGCTCGACATGAAAAAGGCGCCCTTTCTGGCACCCAACATCCCTGGATTCTGGGTCAATCGACTGCTCGTTCCCCAAATGCTGGATGCCGTTCGTCTTTTGGAACAGGGGAAAATCCGTGTCGAAGATGGTGATATCGGCTTGAATACCAGCCTGGGACATCCCCAGGGAACGTTCAAACTCCACGATTTTGTTACCGCCCCCACCATGCTGCGAGTAGCGCTTCAGATGTACCAGGCATCCAACGATCCGCGTATGTATCCCCCTCTGACATTGATGCGAATGGTGAAAAACGGCGAATTCGGAGCCAGCAGCGGGAAAGGCTTTTATGACTGGAGCGACCCCCGCAATCCCAAGGCCCGGGACTTGTCCCAATACGTCATCGGTTCTGCTGAGGATATGACTGATTCGTTAAAATAATTGCCAGTCCCATAGCCCCGGATTCCCCCGGGGCTTAATCTTTCCAATAACATATCGGTTTGCGTATTTTCTTAAGCCTCTTTGGCAACCTCGCTGAGGAGTAATTTATTGATATCCTCTTTTTGCTTTTATTCTCTGAAAATCATGATAGAGCGCATTCCAGAGCTGTTTTTTGAAGGCTCGGATTTCGACAAGCAATTCCGGCGGCATGCTAAAAAATTTTCGCTGCAGATTAAAGCCTAACTTTAGGGTACCGTTGGCGAGAACCTCAGCGTCGGTATGGAACAAAAAGCTCTGCTTCGATGCCTGCTCCGGAAAACTGTAAATCCTTATCATGGATCCAATTCCACCATTACCCATTGCCAGAGTTTGAAAAAATCTGTTCATAATTTCCTGAACGTTCGATGGTATCAGTAAATCAACCATCCAAACTGGGATAACGCCATACACGCTCCCGCTGGCTTCGATTTTCTGTGGTGCCTGAACCAGCCGAGCCTCGAGATGGGGCCCAGCGTCACTGTGTCGATAGTCCATGACGACCGGTAGTGTATCGATTTTGAGTTGCATCCCCACGATATTCAAATGAATATCACAATCAATCGTGAATTGAGTGGTACCCGCACCGGTCAGACTGAATCCATTGTTTGTTTTCAATTTCCCGTTGTCGTGCATCGGCATAAACCGATCGCTCTGTATCCGGAATTGCATGGTGAATAAATTATTTGTCGAGTCTAATTTCACCATGCCCATCAATTGGTTCTGTTTATCGAAAATGCGTGCCTTAAATTTAACAATTTCCCGCCAATTTTTTACTAACTTACCTATCTCAGGATAGTGCATTGAGAAGGCTTCAGGATTTAATCGAACCCTTATGTTAAACGCCAAGGAATCTCCCGCGTTTTTATTATTTGAAGAGAAAATATTTTCGATATCGCAAAAATGCGAGGTGATCCGAAAAAAATCGGGAAGGTCGTTTGAAATTCCGTTTAGTATTTTTACGCTCTGTCTGTCGAGAACGTTCCCTTCAATGATGTCCGTTGGAAGATTTGCTGCTCCGGCAGCGTAGGCCCAAGTGGCTGTCAATATTCCATTGATAACTCGCATGACATTAGCGGCAGGAATGTCAGCGAGATACAGTCGTGCTTCGGTGAGAAATTTGAAGATATCCTTGCGGACGGGTCTGATGAATATACCGAGACCAATGTCACCGAAGTGATTCTGGATTCCGGCTATTACTGTATAGTCATTGGTGGAATAATTTAGCCATTCTTGAATATTGGGATCAACCATATTTAACCGATAGGCATTGAAATCAGATTGACCGCGTACACCGATGGCTCGCCACAGGCCGTCTGCATCCGAATAAGGCAGATAATCATATACATTCGCTACATCCAGCGAAGTTATGCGGGAATCCAGGTCTCGTATTTTTATGAGCAGGTCCTGGTCCGCTGTCAGGTTGTGGGAGATCAGTTCCCTAAACCGACGGATGCCCTCGATCCTCTGGCAAGCATGAGCATAGTTTACCCTCTGTCTTATCGGCTCATAACCCAATTCGAAAATGGCATCCCAGTAACTCTGAGCAGAGAGATTACAAATTGGTGTGAGCGATGCAATGACGAATAAAAGAAGAAATGTTAATTTTGACCTGTCGGCAAACGTTCTTCCCAGGGTCATAGGTTACGGGTCCGAATACTGTAGGAATACTATCGATTTAAATTGAAAAGACAGAGCGAAGCGATACAACAAATCTTTCCGCCGGCGGATCAATATTTAATTCCGGCTTGTCCGGTTTGGGTTAAAATAAGCCAATTTGGTTTCAAAGACAATCTTAATTTGTTGGAGGGAAATATTTGATAAGGATGATGATAACTCAGACAACACGAATATCGATTTACGAATGACGAGGTGTTGATCGAAAAAAGACTTCAGCCCTGAGGAATTTCATAAGAGGTTCCGGGGGTTGGGGTCGTGGGGGCGAACGAAATAAAGGTACTCCCTCCGGGACAAAAATCTGTCAGGGTAAGTAGTCTAAACCGGCATTTGCGGATATTTAGCAACTACCAGTTCCATTTGTCGTACAATCTCTCGATCTCTCCGGTTTTGACGAGGTAAGGAAAACGAAAATCGAATATTTTTTTGAGCTTTTTGCCTTTATTGTTATTTGCAAAGACAAGGTAACGTTCGAGTTCCAGCACTGTTTCGACTGTGTAACGAGAGACATCAATGATGCCTTTGTTTAATACCGATTCCAAATCGTTGCGGGTATCCATAAAAAAATCAATCTGATCGCGATCCAGCCGGCGCAATATGGCCTCTCTCGTATAGAATTCTTTCTTATTCACCGGTACTTCCAGATAATTATCATAGGCGTAGCTTTTCATCCATGCGACTTTTCTATTTTTAAGTGTTTGTTGGCCATCCCACTGACTGAATTTATCTTTTTTAAACAATACCAAAACATAATCTTTAACAAAAGGATATCTCGAAAACACTGCTCCTCGAATCGTATCCGGGTAAATCCCCACAGCGGCATCTGCCTTGTGCTGTTTCACCAGGCTGACCGACCCGTTATAGGATTGGATAATAATTTTGGTTTTGATTCCCACGGATCCATAGACGGCACGGAAAATATCCAAGTACAAGCCGGTGCCGTCCCGGTTGGTTGCATTGGACCTCTCTTCGCTGGCAAATATGATTTCTGCGGGAATATTTCCGGCCAGGGCAGGAAAGCATATCGGAAAGATAAGAAGAAATAAGGCAAGAATAAGATATTTTTTCATTTTCCAATTCCCTGATCCAGATCAAAGACGATATGGCTTCTGCCGGACAGATCTGTAACCTATGGTTCTATTTTGGATCTGTTACTTAACGGAACCATATAAAAAGATTGATGAATTTGACGGAAAGTGCTTTCATGGTTGCGCTTTTTATTGTCATCGGTAATAAATTCAAAATCTTTAACATCGACTAAACATACTATGAATAAAGATATTAACTCACTGAAAATACGGTTGAAGGAACTGGATCGTGAAATCCAAATGGTTGAAAAACAGCTACCTGCGCATTCGGTAAAGCCACCCATTATGACGCAACTCTTCGAACTTGAAGATGAACGGGATGCCATTTTCAAAGAACTTGAGAGATTAAAACGCCCAGATGCAGGGTAATATGTGACGTTTCGGAAATTCTATAATGAACTGAAACCACCCATTTGGATCTTCCGGGTCCTTGACTCGAATGCATACCGGCAGGGAATATACTACCAAAGACTCAGCTTGGTGATTATTAAAGTTACGGGAGGGATTTAATTGGGATTCTGCGTGAATCACCCCGAGAGGGAAACCAGTTTCGGATGCATGAAACACAACATCTATATGTGCCAAGAATGCCTTGACTGCCGCGATCCGGAAATTTACTGTAAATTTCGATCTTCATGCCCTATCCATTTCTTGACCAAAAGAAAGGGCAATCTGGACGGAGATAGCGATCTAAACGCATACAACGTTGCCAACCGTATTGAGAAAAACTTTGTTTGGAAATTCGTTGGATAGTGCCAGAAACGCATGGGTTCCGGTACAGTGCCCTACCCCGATCTTCTCCAATCCAAACCCGCGTAGGTGATCCATTATTTTGCTTAATTTCGAGTCAGACGCCTTTCCCAGGTGCAGGCCTCCCAGTATGGCATTGATCTTCTTTTTACCGGTTAGCCTGACAACATGGTTTAAGGTGTTGATCACCCCCCGGTGGCTGCAACCCAGCAAAACCGTCAATCCTTTGTCCGTATCCAGGATTACCGCCTGGTCGTCGGTAAGAGGGTCCGCAACAACTTCGTAGTTTTTTTTAATGTGAAAAACGGATTCCAGCCCTTCAAAATCATTTTCCAGCGGTATTTCTCCGGTTGTCATGATACCGGGAGATATTTGTGCGGGGTTTCTATCAAGTTTTATTTCTATGCCCTCTTTTTCAAGAAAATTCTTTTCAACCGGTATCCCGATATATTTAAAATTATCATCAGCACCTTTTACCTTGTGGCCAAATACATCGGGATGGGCATAGAGCGTAAAATCCCGGTTGCACTCCACTAGGCTTTTCAGTCCACCGGTATGGTCGTAATGCCCATGGCTTAAAATTACCGTATCGATAAGGCTGAGATCAATCCCCAGCACCTGGGCATTGTTGGAAATAGCAAGATTCTGACCGGTGTCGAACAGGATCTTATTGCTTTCCGTTTCAATGTAAAACGAAAGACCGTGCTCCCCGATCAGTTTTTTGCCACCTTGAGCGACTGAATTTTCAACAAGGGTAGTAATTTTTGATTTCATATTTCTTTTTTGCACCTTCGTATCTGTGGTTGAACTTTTTCCGAATGGCGAATAACCAGTCTTACACCAGCTTGGACATCGTTTCCGCGACATCGGTAAATGCTTTGGTGACAGCCGAATCACTGTGGGATTCCTGATAGCAGACGCCTGAATCACCACAGGCTACCATTTTGGGATCAAATGGAATTCTTCCCAAAAAACGAACCCCCATTTGATTGGCCGTTTTTTCTCCGCCGCCGCTACCGAAGAGCTCTATCATTTCGCCGCAGTGCGGACAGGAAAAACCGCTCATGTTTTCAATCAATCCAAAAATTTCCATTTTAACGGTTTTGCAGAAATTAATTGATTTTCTGACATCTGCCAAAGCAACTTCCTGAGGTGTAGTGACAATGATGGCCTTGGCATCGGAGATGGTCTGTGCAACCGTCAACGGTTCATCTCCCGTACCCGGCGGCGCATCGATAATGAGAAAATCAAGATCCCCCCAGTCGATATCACCAATAAACTGCTTGATGGCTGAAAATTTTAACGGTCCTCGCCAGATAATCGCATCGTCTTTATTGGGTGTGAAGGATTCGATTGAAATGGCTTTTAAATTTTCCGAGTAGCTGATCGGGTTGAGTTTATTAAGTTCATTTACCTGCGGTGTGCCTTCCAGGCCCAGCATTCGGGGAACATCCGGACCGTGGAGATCGACATCCATGATCCCTATATTAAACCCTTTGTCCGCCAGTGCAATGGAAAGGTTGACGGATGTGCTGGTTTTGCCAACCCCTCCTTTACCGCTCATAACAAGGATCTTGTTCTTGATTTTTACCAAAGACTGATTCACTGCCTTATCTTGTTCGGCCTGCATCTGCTGCGGGTTTTTTGGCATATTATTTTTAATTTCAGCCATTTATTTTACTCCTTTAATATTTTAGGTTATTTTTTTTGGCTAGGTTTTTTCCCAAGGCGGTAAAATTCATTTTCTTTGCATGAAGGACAGCATTTGGGTCTGCCGCTGCCGAAAGGCTCTTCCCACTCAAGGTTGCAATTAATACAGTGAAACAATCGTACCTTGCTGACAATCCGGTAGTTGCCGCCTTCAACATTGATGGCCTTGCCGTTAATCAGTGCATCGGCAACCGCATTTCGGGCCCGTTGAATGATTCGGCCGAAGGTTGCACGGGAAACGCCCATGCGGCGACCAGCATCCTCATGGGACATCCCCAACAGATCTGACAATCGAATGGCTTCACGCTGATCAACGGTCAGGCATACTTCCTCTAAATCAATCATGGGAATGCCTCGGGGTTTGAAGTAGCTGATTTCAGGGTTAAAAGCTACCATACGGTCTTTTTGTGGTCTTACCATGACGGCTCCTTTATGAGAATTATCTCAAAACAGAAATCTAAATATTACGCAGTTCGTTGTCAAGTGGTTTTCCGCAACCAAATGATTTAAAAAATGATTTTAATCATCAGATTGTCGAGGCATGAATTATAATACGAATTTTAGACGATTTATTGTTCGGATTTCGATGACAGATACAATTTATACCCTTGCCCTATCAGCTCTAACAGGATATGATTAAAAATTAAAAAATTTAGCGGAGAGGAAAATATGGGAAAAAAAAATCGCCTGCTTGTCATTGATGACAGTTTAGAAACCGTGGCCGGACTGCAGCATTTTTTCAGCAAAAATTATGAGGTACTTACCGCACCGGACGGTATGGAAGGGTTGAAGTTGTTTGAAACGGAAGAAAAGGGATTTGATCTCGTCATCACCGACCTAGTCATGCCTTATATCAGCGGTGTCGGTGTCATTTCCATCATTAAAAAGAAGTATCCGGGAATACCCGTCATCGCCATCACCGGCTGGGGTGAACACCCAGGCGCCCTGGCCACCGAGGCTCATGCGGACATTGTGTTGGAAAAACCGATCGAGCTGCCGGAGCTGGACAAACTGGTTGCGGAACTTTTAGCAAAACAGGCCAAATCAGAATAGACAACTTAAACGGCGCTTTCATAAATTAGCAACCGTTGAAGATCAAGGCACGGTGGCAGGTACAACATTGATTTATGCTGCTCCCGGAGCCTCGGGATCTGTCTCTTCCTCGTCTTTCGCGCAAGTTTTTTCGATCAAGTCATTTTTGAGAAAATCATATAGCCTGCCGGTGTAGGCACATTTGATGGTCTCTCTGATTTTGTGAATTAGGTATTCACTCAAAGCGGCCTCTCCATCGATTCTTAGGCGAAAGGCCAGCAGTCTTTGAAGGTTTTTATCATTTTTATCGCGATCAGGGACCATTCGCATGATTCGTTGAAATAAAAGTTGATAGGGCCCGTCTTGATCTTCGATAGTAACCAACTTGTCGGACATAGCACCCTTCCTTCTCCAGACTGAAGGTCAATTCTTAACCTGACTTGTAAACTCAGACCTCATCATAAAGTGGACGATGATCGATTCGGAAACCCCAAAATATAGATGTTTGATATGCGTAGCTCGAACCTGTATGCTGACAGATCTTACACGTTGCGTGTTGCTTGTTCAAGTTATATTTGAGGTATAGGTGGCATCATGATCAAAGTAAAAGATATCATGACCCGGGAAGTCAAGTCCGTTTCCCCCGAAACAGAGATCACCCAAGCGGCGAAACTGCTCCTGTCAGAGCGCATCAACGGAGTTCCCGTGGTCAGTAGAGCCGGCGAACTGGTGGGGATCCTCTGTCAGAGTGATCTCATCGCCCAACAAAAAAGCATCCCGATTCCCTCGCTTTTTACTCTGCTGGACGGCTATATCCCGCTGACCTTCTTAAACCGGCTGGACAAAGAAGTTGAGAAAATTGCGGCCACAAAGGTGGATAACGCCATGACACCCGACCCGGTTACCGTCAACTCCGACACCGGCATTGATAAAGTTGCTGCCCTCATGGTGGAAAAAAATTATCATACCTTGCCGGTGGTCGATGACGGCAAGCTAGTGGGGATTGTGGGAAAAGAAGACGTTTTGAGGACACTGCTAACAGAAACTGAAAAATGAGTAATCGTTCACGGGGTCAGGGTTCACCTCAAATTCCCCAATCTAATCAATCCGCATATTTTAAAGAATCCGCTCGTATTCTGAACTCCTCTAAAGCATTGGACCCTTACTGGTTGCCGAATCCATTTTGCCCTCCGCAGTCCGGGCATTGCCAGGTGATGGCATTGCAGGACATGCCCCATATATTTTCTTCCATACAGTTCTGACAAATACTGAATCCGCAGCGGCACTGCCAACAGAAGGGAAATTTCCTGCCACAGCAGTGGCAAACACGATGGCCCTGTTTACGGTATTTTCGTCGATAAGCAGATCTTATTTGGGTGTCTTTCATGGTTGTTGTTTCATTGCTTTGCTGTTATACACTCTGAGAACTTTAATGCAAGCCGCAAACCATGTCAATCTGGGTAGACGGGTGTGTGGCTTTGGGAACCTAACCCGGATGAGCCTGAAATAACAAATTACAAGCACCAAATTACAATATCCAATTCTCAAATAAGATCAAACGCCAATTATTTGAGATTTCGAATTTTGGTCATTGTGATTTGTTTGGTATTTGTGATTTGTTATTTGAAATTTTTTTAATTGCTGAACACTCTTATGAAACTACATTTATTTAGACAGGATTTACAGGATTTACAGGATTTTTTTGGTTTAGTATATTTATCCTGTCCATCCTGTTGATCCTGTCAGAAAATTATACATTTATGCCGTTAAGTTTTCTTCTTCGATCAGACCGGCCGTTTTTTTGGCCGGCGGCTGGGCTGACGCCTGAAACCTTTATTTTCCTAAAGCATAATATCATTTAAAAATTGATAAGGTTCTAAATGGAAAAACAAAAGACCATCTATCTCATCGACGGTACTGCCTATATTTATCGCGCCTACCATGCCATCCGGGCACTCTCCAATTCCAGAGGACTTCCGACCAACGCAATTTTCGGGTTCACCCGCATGCTCATGAAGCTCATGGAAGACCGTTCACCGGAATATGTCGCCATGTTTTTTGATGCCAAAGGGCCTACTTTTCGCCATGAAATGTATAAAGATTACAAGGCCAACCGGCCTCCCATGCCTGAAGATATGGTAGTTCAGCTGCCTTATATCAAAAAGGTTACCGCGGCATTCAATCTGCCGATCATAGAGATGCAAGGGTTTGAAGCTGATGATCTCATCGGGACCACAGCGCGCCTGGCCGAAAAGGAGGGTTATTCGATTGTTATCGTCACCGGGGACAAGGATTTTATGCAGCTGGTCACCGATAAAATCGCTATTTGGGATCCCATGAAGGACAGCACCATTGATCTTCAATCCATTAAGGAAAAATTTGGGATTGAGCCGCACCAGATGATCGATGTTCAGGGGCTTTCGGGTGATACGGCCGATAACATTCCGGGAGTGCCGGGGATCGGTCAGAAGACGGCACTTACTTTGATTAAAACCTACCGCAGCATGCAGGGGGTATATGAAAAGCTTGACACCATCACCCAAAAAAGACAGCGTGAAAATCTTGGAAATTTTAAAGAGCAGGCTTTTTTAAGCCGTGAGCTCGTTACCATCAACACCCAGGTGCCGCTATCCTTGGATCATGCAAAATTCAAAGTCACGGCCCCGGCGCGTCAAAAACTTACCGAGCTCTTCAAAATCCTTGAATTCAGACAATTGCAGCAGGCATTTCCAGAGCAGGCCGATCTTAGCCGAAAAGACTATCAGGCCATCATGAATATTGCAGACCTGCAAACGTTGATTTCACGTCTTGAAACCGCCGGACGGTTTGCATTGGATACGGAAACCACTTCAACCAATCCCATGCAAGCGAATCTGGTCGGTTTGTCATTTGCAGTCAGAGCCCATCAAGCTTTCTATATTCCATGCACACACAATTATCTCGGTGCCCCCGAACAACTCGACCTCAACATTGTGCTGGATCGGCTCAGGCCGATACTGGAAAATCCGGCAATCGAAAAAATCGGGCAGAACATTAAATATGACTGGATGGTACTGGCACGCCATGGTATCAACCTGGCGGGTGTCGCCTTTGATACCATGCTAGCCTCCTATCTGCTGGACCCCTCCAAGCGGGCTCATAATTTGGATCAAATCGCTCTGGATTTCCTGGACCATAAAACCATCACCTTTGAGCAAGTCGCCGGCAAAGGAAAAAACGTTGTGCTGTTTTCACAGGTTGCCTTGGATAAAGCCATACCGTACGCCTGTGAGGATGCCGATATCACCCTCATGGCCTATGATGTGTTAAATCCCAAACTCAAGGAGCTTGGCCTGGATGAACTGATGACCTCAGTGGAAATGCCTCTGGTGCCGGTTTTAATGCAGATGGAAATGCGGGGGACCGGCTTGGATGTAAACCGTCTGCATGAATTATCCGGATCGTTTAAACAACAACTTGATGCACTGGAGGGCAGTATCTATGGCCTTGCGGGGGAATCATTTAATATCAAATCATCCCAGCAGCTGGGCCGCATATTGTTTGAAAAGCTCAAGCTGCCGATTCAAAAAAAAACCAAAAAGAAAACCGGTTTCTCTACCGATGTGAACGTACTGACAACCCTGGCCGAATATCACGAATTGCCTGCCTTCATTTTACAGCACCGCACCCTGGCAAAGCTGAAATCAACCTATACCGATGCGTTGATTGAACTGGTTAACCCCCAGACCGGACGTATTCACACTTCATACAACCAGACTGTGGCCGCCACCGGACGGTTGAGCAGTTCAGACCCGAACCTGCAAAATATTCCCATCCGCACCGAAGAAGGCCGCAAAATTCGCAGGGCTTTCGTACCTCGCCGGGGCTGGCATCTCGTTTCCGCCGATTATTCACAGGTCGAACTGCGCATCCTGGCCCACTATTCCGAAGATGACATTCTGATAAAAGCATTTATGGAAAATGAGGACATCCATACCCGCACCGCCTGCGAGGTTTTTCAAGTAACACCGCAAGTATTGACGACCGAACTCAGGAGGCAGGCCAAGGCCATAAACTTCGGTATTATCTACGGTATGAGCGCCTTCGGTCTTTCAAAGCAACTCGAAATCAGCCGGAAAATGGCCCAAACCTTTATCGATCAGTACTTTACTAGATATAGTGGTGTAAAGCGATTTTTGGAGCAGACCATTTCCGAGGCCCGCCATACACAGCAAACGAGCACGCTTCTTGGCCGCATCCGCATTTTAACGGATATTAACAGCGGCAACCACATCATTCGCCAGGCTGCTGAAAGGACGGCCATTAATACTCCGATTCAGGGAAGTGCCGCCGATCTTATCAAAGTGGCCATGATACAGATAAACCAAGCTTTGGGGGAAAAAAAATTAAAATCCGCCATGTTACTGACAGTCCATGATGAGTTGGTTTTTGAGGTGCCGCCCGATGAGCTGAAAGTTGTCACCCGGCTGGTCAAGGACATTATGGAAGGCGTCTGGGAACTCAAAGTGCCCCTTAAAATCAACATCGCCCATGGGCATAATTGGGACGAAGCGCACTAAGGCGCCGTCTCATAGATTTTGCTTCTCCCATCGGAATTTGTAACGAATGTCGTCCACCGGAATTATCTTACCCGCTCAGTTGAAGCAATGAATTAAGCTCCTCTCTGGGTCTTTGATTCCAGCGGTGGTCCACTATTCTCTATTATCCGGCTTTCCAGTAAACTTCATCGAGCCCTTCGTTGTTTTTTCCACAGTGAGGTAAATCTCTTTGAATGTTTCGTGGAAGCTGCTTGGAGAAATCCTGCCGCTTTCAATAAATTTAACAACGATTTCCTTGGTAGTTCTCAGTATTTGTTCATCGATGGTCGCCATATTACCGCTCCCTTATCCCACATAGGCCTGTCCCCGCACCGATCCAGCTGCCAACATCGTCGCCCGGGGAAGGTAGCGGGTCGGCCGAAAATTGCAGTCCAAACTGATTTATCCGGAACCTTGTTATCACAGTATTTGATTCTTGACGTATTCAGCCCCACTCGACCTAAGCCGACAAAGTCACTTCGGGACAAGCCGAAACACGCCGGATCATATTTCTATAATGAATTTGGACTGTTATCAAAAACCCGAACAGGTGTCAAGGCATTCGGCCCGCCGAGCATGCCTCAATTACATACATTGATGTTCTGATTGACATCCCGATTTAGATTTCTTATTAGTGTAGAATGATGCCATACCGTAAAGACCCGACCCCAGTTTATACATGCTCATTTGCCGATGCATTGATTCTTTTCGCTGTTTTTTTATCTTTTATCGGTTGCGCTACCACACAGACCGTGGTGGAAAAAACAACCAAAACGGTCACTCGGGCCACCCGGGATATTAGCCGCAAAATAGTCCTGTCCGATGAGGATTTGAAAAGGAAGGTGGGCATATTAAATTTTGAAAATAAAACGTTGCGGCAGGTCCGAAATTTTCAGGAAATTTTTCAGAAAGATCTAGCTAAATATTTGAACGACCGCTGTCCGGGGATTATTCTGTCAAACCCGGCAGTCGACGGACAACTGAATGCCTTAAAAGAACCGCCCAAATTAAAATCCGATCTTATCGATGGCTATGCCCTGACAATCCTCGGCCGGCAGCTCGGGCTAAACGCTGTTGTTACCGGCAGCCTGGAAGACATCCGCGTCATAGATGAATTGCAGGGGGTACTGTGGACTAAGGACAAAGAACACCTCGTGCTGGTATTTATCCGGGTGGAAGTTTTTGACACCCGGACGGCCACAAAAATTCTTGATAATACATTCGACCACCGGACAGAAATAGACGATTATGAATTTAGGATGATTCAGGAAAGTGAAGATATCGACTTACCAAAACTCAATGAGACCTTGAACCGCTTGCTGACCGATATCGGCGACAGTATATGTGACGCAATCAGGGATCAGCCCTGGGATGGATACATTACCAAAATTGATGGCGACAGGTATTTCGTCCCATCGGGAACCGAATTGGGACTTGAGCCGGGTGATATCCTGGAAGTTTTCGACAGCAGCAAAATTATGGAGGGGCTCGGCGGTCAGCGCTTTTTCGTTCCGGGTTTAAAAATCGGTGAAATTGAGATAGTGGCCATCACCAAGGACAGACTGGAAGCAAAACTGGTTTCGGGAGAGGAAATCACGAAGGGAAGTACGGTACGGCGGAAATGATTGCGCGAAAGCGTCCAGAACTCCAATACTCCATCACTCCAGTGCTCTAAGGCCGAGACTTTCAAGAACCTCTGGCAACCTTCAAATTACCTTTTTATTGGTTAAAATTCCGAAAATCTATGCCAATTTGTTCAGCAGTGAATTCCTATAGGCGCCAATCAACTCAACTCCTTCTTCCTCCGATGACAGATGTTTTATCGATTCGCGGAATTTACTGCTATTCCGCATTCCCCGGGTAAACCAGCCCAGGCGGCTGCGCATCATTCTGCAGGCCGCCTCTTCACCAATATAATCCACGGACGCTCTAAAATAATGGGTCATTACGTCAAACTGCTGATTAAGATCCTTGCGCGCCGGTTCTTCGCCGTTGATGCGCGCAAGCACCCGGGAGAAAATTGTGGGATTCCCGATTGCCCTTCTACCGATCATAACGGCATCACATCCGGTTTCTTCCAGCATTTTCAGTGCATCACGGGCTGAAATGATATCGCCGTTACCGATGACAGGGATGCCTACGCTTTTTTTAACAGCTGCGATAATGGACCAATCTGCCAGTCCCCTGAAATGCTGACCGGCTGTTCGAGGATGAACCGCGATGGCATCCACTCCGCAGTCTTGTGCAATCCTGGCGATGTTGAGAGCCTCCCGGCCGGATGCATCCCAGCCGCTTCTAATTTTGATGGTCAGCGGTATGCGAATGGCTGCGCGCACCGCCTTTAGCAATGCTATCGCCTGATCCGGGGTTTTCATGAGGGCCACACCGGAACCGGTTTTGATCACCTTTCGCACCGAACAGCCGAAGTTGATATCGACAATATCGGCTCCTTTGGACTCGACAATAGCAGCCGCTTCAGCCATGATGCCGGGATCCGATCCGAATATCTGAACTGAAAGTGGCTTTTCTTCCGGAGCACTGTTCAGCATCTGTTCAGTTTTGCCGCATTGGTAAACGAGTCCATTGGCACTGATCATCTCTGAACAGACCAGGCCGCAACCGGACGCCTTTGCCATTAGGCGAAACGGCAGATTGGTAATTCCAGCCAGCGGCGCGAGGATGGTTTTGTTGGATAAGGATAGAGAACCTATCAGCAAATTTTCTCCTTTGTCACCGATTCGTCCAACCCAGGTTCAGGTCTGGAAGTCGGATTCGCATAACAAAACAGACAGTTGTGATAACACGGCTGTAGGCGGTATGATCCAATGTCAATCGACCGCGAACATCCGCAACCTGCTTTGACCCGTTGGCCGGTATCTATTTTGAGAGAAAGCCGGCCGCCGAATAATTTCTGAATAAGATCACCGGGAATGCAGGAACTCCCGGTTAGCGACGAGCTCCGGGGCAACGACGCCAATAGGTTTTTCTCGCAACAGACGGAAAGAGTGATGTTTTGGGCGCCAAGTTCCTTTTCCATTCCAAGTAGAATTTCAATTTTTTTTTCAGGAATCGGATCAATGAATGCAAACCCGGGCCGAGTTGAGAGCCGCCTGTGGACTTTGGCATAAGAATCCATGAAACTGGTGATGCACCGCACAATTCCAATTTCAGCGGCCTTCTCGGCGATGACGGAAAAATCATGCAGATTATCCTGCAACCGACCCACTCCTGTTTTAAAAAAACACAGCGGATCAAAGCGCCAGTTTATCGTGTCGGGACCAAATCTCCGGCTTAGGTGTTCAAGCTGGTCAAGGCGCTTTCTTAGCGGCGACACATTGGGCTCAAGCTCGATGCAATCCGAGTTGATGGTGAAGTTGAAAAAAAGGTGATAGCCCTGTTTGAGTAGTTGTTCCCCATAA
>CALZJV010000018.1 GCA_945787595.1 uncultured Desulfobacterales bacterium
GCTTCAAAGTGCCGGTCTGGTAAAGAGATGTTTTCGGCATTGCCCTGAATATATCGTATACGGCTTTCAATATTTTTATGGGCAACTTTATGCAAACCGGCCTGGATCATGGCGCGGTTAATATCGTATACGATCACGCGACCGTCAGGACCGATATGCCGGGCCGCCAGAATGGCCAGGTCGCCTGTGCCGCCGCAGACATCAAGAACAACATCATTGGGAGCCAAATTTAGCATCCGAATGGCACTTCGTTTCCAGAGATGATGAATCCCGAAACTCAACAGCGTGTTCATAAAATCGTAGTGTTGAGCCACCGAATCAAAATGCTGCAAAACCCGGTCGGCTTTGCGCTCACGGGGCACCCGCTGAAATCCGAAAAAGGTGGTTTTTGCACTGTTTGCAGTTTTATTTAGCTGTCCTTTTCGCTTTTCGTCATCCAGCCATATTTCTTTTTCTTTTAACATAACGCTGCTCGGTTCGACCCCCAAATCCTGTAATAGGCTCTTATCAATTTTTTTTGTGTCCTCCAGCGGCGGATATACGACATTTTGTGGCAAAAAAATTGTACTGGGATATTTTCGCTATCCTCAAATGATGGAATATTTTCGAGAGGATATTCAATTCCGGATCAATTAATCGATAAGATAAGGCAGATAAATCCAAACTGCAACTACGTTCAGGATTTTTCCATTGGTGAATCGATTCCAAATAACTATTTCAATTAATAATCATTCTGTCACGGTTCTGGCATAAATAATGCTCTTAATCTTATTAATTCTATTAAAGAAAATACTCTTTCCGACCGATAATAACTGCAGAAGCAAATTCCAGTCTGGATTAAAAAACGCATAATACATTCTCGCCGGCGTTTTTTGTTGGGTCTGTTTCCAATATTTGTGAAGCAGATGGGAAAGTATAAAAACCAGTTCAATAGGAAAAAATTTCGTACGTGAAGAGGTGATGGTAATGTCTTTTCTGGTAGTCAACTTTTGTAAGCAGGAAGAAATGTCGATGTGCACGGCCTGTACTAAGAACGAGCAGACCGGCTGCAGCTTCTATGAAAAATCTCGCTTTGCCGAACGATGCATGTACTATATTTTTGACGAATACTGTGATTCTTTAAAGGCCCAGATGAATGCACGAATAGCATTGGGGAATTGAGCGATTGGAGGATTCGGTCCGGTAAAAATTGATTGCTAGGAGTTGATGGTAATAAAAGCGTCTTTGCGGTTATCCGGATTACGGATTAGAAAATTTTTTCGCCAGATCATTGTCAATGACGTACATGCATACTTCTTTGGCGCCTTGCTCCATATAACGGAATTTTTTGCAAAGATTGTCAATCAAATAGCTGACATCATCTCTAATACGCTTGTCATAGGTTTTGAAATCTTCCTTGTTGTAGTCCTTTATAGCCCGTCGAAAATTCTCATTCTCCAGAAATGGATCCAACACCTTTTCCTTCAGATTATATACATAGCGGTCATGCATCGATTGGTAAATCTTGGTCTCTAAAATGGGCAGGCCCTCTACCATGATTTCCTGGGTTAATGTTTTAGTGGCATATTCTTTTTGAGAAGCGGTTCGAAATGACTTGCGCTGGTTGCCATCTGCTTTTGCGCCCAGCAGACGAGCTTCGATGCCTTCGAAAAATTCTTCCGTAATTACCAATTTTTCTCCCGTATAGGTACAGGTTTCCACCGCCCCGACTTCAAAATTTATCGAAAACAGGTAATTCTGAATTTCTCTGGCGATCTGCTCTTGATTGTAGTAGTAAAGCGATTCCTTGACCTCCTGTAAGATCGTGTAGTCATACATGCGAAGCAACGAATCCAAGAAACCTTGGGGAATCAGATCCTTGACGCTGTTATGTATTTTGGTGAAAAACTTGCAGAGATCCGACATGTTGATCAGTTTGTCTTTTTTGGCATATGCAGAGTAAAATTCATTAAATATTTTAATTGAATCACGGCCGGAGATACCATGCTCGCCTTCTTTTTCAGATTCGGCGATAATTTTGCGGCGGACCTTGGCGGTCAGTTTCTTTCGGTCTTCTTCTCCTATCCATGTGGGAATATACCCGGTATAGATTTCCATCTTGAGCAATTGAAGATTTTCGTCGCAGTAAAGGCGGTATTTATTAGGATCGCTAATCCATTCGAGCATGGCTTCAGATTTTTGATTTAAGCGGGATGAAATGATCACCCGCGCAAAATTATGCAGTACCCTGGGCAAAAATCTTTCGTTGATGTGCTTGCCGAATATTTCGCGATAAATATCTACTTCGGTGGATAGATCCATCACATAGGGGATGGTGATGTACTCCACGCGGTCTAAAAAAGACTGAAATTCTTGAATGTTTTTTTCATCTTCAGGATTCATAACGGCCAGCAGCAACGAATTTACATTTTCTTCAATATCTTCTACCTTGTGGACGCCCTCACTGATAATATTGTGAAGTTCAGTCAGGCGTTCAGTATTATGGGATTTTACATCCATTAGAGCATAAATGCCATTGTTGGTTTTCGCATAGCGGGAATAAATGTACTGTACCCGATTACTGTCTCTTAAAAGACTGTTGATGTGCTTCTGTAAAATGGGATTTTTCATTACGCTTTGCCCTAAAGGTTTGTCGCCGGGGTTAAAGACACTGATACCTTCTCCCAGACGACGGTTAAACCGATAAGGGCGCGCATAGAGCATGTCAAAGACCTCCTGGGAGCTCTGCAAACGGTCCAGAAGCGCTTCATATAAGGAGCTGCAAATGGTACAGGGATTGTCCCTGAAAACCCAGTCATATTCCTTTTCCGTGGCAAGTTTCCACTTGAATTCGCTGTTTTTAAACAGGTCGTCAAAAAATTCACGCCGATGGTGCTTGGGGATCATTAATATCGGATTATCATGGCTCGGACACGGCACCTCGATAAAGTCTTCACCAAGGCGCGGAGAATAATGCGCAGCCGCATATGCCTCGGAACCCTCCAAGGAATCTCGCGAACTATTTTCAGGCGTCTGGTCGGCTTGGTTCGGTTGGGCGGCATCCAGCAGTTGTAATAATTTTTCAAGCACCGGATGAGTCTCATAATCTCTGAATCCTTCCAGGACTTTGCGGTCAAAATGCCATACGGTTTCATAACGCAATCCGGCATTGGTGTTGGCGTATTCTTCAAACTTCATTAGCATATTATTGAGAAAAGTACTTTTGCCGCAGCCCGGGGGACCTTTAAAAATGTAGATTTTATTTTGCTGGGCGCCACGCTTGAGCGCTTCTACCAGGCTGATTAAACGATTGGCAAAGAGACGGTCAGCAAAAAATGGATAGTCTGCACCTTCGACGAATAGTTTACTGCAATCATACAGCACATAGTGAATGGATTCTGGGTCTTCCGGATACTCTTCGACACCTTCGCCCACATAGGCTTTCATCATATCGTGAAAGATCTGGAAAACATTGCGTATCACCACCGGCGGATCGGCGACCAGCTCGTTAAGGAAACCTTCGAATGGAATGGAAGAGCGGCGCTCAAATTTGCTCATGCTATGATTGAGGTTGGTCAAGGCCTTTTTAATGCCTTCTGCGGTAGAAGCATCATCCTGGCTTAGCGCTGTAATTATTTGCGATGGTTTATTTGATTCTTTGATGATCTTCATCTTTTTTTTTCGGCCTTATGCCTCTTTTTGCCCTAGATGTTTTCTTTTGACAGCTTGCGGTCTTTCATCGTGTACAAAACACGCTGCCATTTTATTTCTTTTGCATTAGGATCTTCTTCTAGCGGCATCGTTAAACCCGGAATAGGGATTCGTGTCTGAACCGGTGCGGCTTGGACCACTTCACTGGTTTCAAGCTGGACCGGAGCACCCCAAAGGTATTCAATCCCCAGCATTGTATTGGCGATAAATTCTTTTACTAGAGGTTTACCTTCAAAACGGTGCACCAAATACAGATCACTGTTTTTGGATTTATCCTGTTCAATTTCAATGCAGGGTGGATGGTAAAGGGTGTTCAACAGCATCTGGCGATAACTTTCAGCGCTTTCCCAGACACCCTTGTTTTGGTTTAAACGCCGGCCTGTAACGAAAAGCTTATATTGATTTACAAAGTCTTGGTCGATAAATGTATTGATGAACATGAAATCGTTGAAGTTATTACGGAGTTTAAAAATGAAATCCTTTCCCTGCCCGGTTTGGGTATCAAACCGTTCGCGGTCTTCGGCATCGGAGATTCGCTTGAATTCAATGGAGTATTTGCCTTTATCCACAAGCTGTTCAATATAATAAAACAGTCGCATGCCAAGAGCGTAAGGATTTAATCCCACACGCGGCATGGATGTCACACCGGAGTGGGTGCGGGCGAAGTCAACCTCGTGTCCTTCAATACGGTCGTCCTGCAAAAAAAGTGTTTCATGCCAGTAGCTCGCCCAACCCTCATTCATAATTTTAGTGCGAATTTGGGGCTGGAAGAACAATGACGTTTTGCGAACCACTTCGATTACGGGCTTAATCCAGTTATTCTTTTCTTTGGCCAAAAAATCAGAGTTTGTCATCAGATATTGCAGCAGGTCCAATTTCTGAGCGGTCTTGGCTTTGAGCTTTTTCTTAAAAATCGTATCGAACTCCGGATGCTTTTTAAACACTTCCGAAAAAAAGACTTTTTCTCCGAGTTCTTTACTTTGCTGCATGCAGTCATTGTAGCGTTTAATTTCCTTTAGATACTCGGTTATTTTAACTTTTTTATTTGACTGCAGAAATACGTCGAAATAAAAATCCAGCATCTTAGACCTGTTGGTCCTAAGGGGCCGATTCAGACGTGACAGTTCATCATGGTATCCCACCAGGTTGTCGACCCCTCGGGAAAATTCGATGATGTAATCCACCCATCGGCCCTTTTCCGATCTGAGTTTGGCAATCATGCGCTTATCTGAGAGGGCGCTGCCGGTAAAATCGTAATCCCAGGTGTGGCGAAAGTATAGATTGTTCTGGAAAAAATCTATGTGAGCCAGAACATGATAGAAAATCATGACATTCATCCAGTCAGGATTGTTGTCGTTGTAAAAAGAGATGGCGGGCCTGGTGTTTATAACCGTCTCGTAAGGGTTGTTGGGATAGAGCTCGTACCTGCCTTTTTCTTTCAGAACCTCCACGTCGTGGACCCAATAGTCATACAGGGTGGGGATCATCACCTTAGGGGAAAGTTCCAGCAGGTCCCGATTGGAAACGATATATTCCAGGGTTTCATCCTGAAACTGCAGACCCGCATCCAGGGCTCTGCGTTTGCACCCTTCCATGATTTTCTTCGTGTGTTGATCAATTAATTCCATAATTATATTTGGTTATGGCCGTTAGCCGGTTGGCCCGTTAGCCGGCTACTTTTCTCATTTTAAGTGTTTGCAATCCGCTGCAGGGCTCAACGGGCAACGGGAAAACCGGTTAACTTCTACTCGGAAATCAAGTGCTTAATCCCCTCTATCAACCTCGATTCATCTGCATCTTCCTGCATCACATCCAACCTTAGCAGGTCCGCTTTATCATCCAGCAGTGCGGATTTTTTGAGGTACTTCTCAACCTCGCTGTTGTGGGTGGCCGTGGTCGTGTGTTCGGCAATGGTTATTCCCACCCTATTGGCGGAGGTCATCATTTTTTTCAACTCCGGTATGCTTTCTTTACCATCCGTGTCCCAGTCGTCACCGTCGGTTCCGTGAAAGATATAAATGTTGTAGTCTCTGGCCAGACTTTCTCCTTCGATGATCTCGTTGACCAGTCGATAGGCCGAAGACACTTGGGTCCCGCCGGCGACTTTCGAATTGTAGTAGGTATAAAAATCCGGCACTTCCTTTGCTTCGGTATCATGCAGGATAAAGCGGGTTTCCACCTGCATGGCATATTGATACAGTAGCCAGCTGTAAATCATCACATGCTGGGCCACGACCAGCGCCGTTGATTTTCCGGCCATGGAACCGGAATAATCCCGCAGGAAGAAAACCAAGGCCTGGGACTCATAGTCTTTTTCGCGAGATAAAATACGATATACCAGATCATTGGGTGCAATCAGAAAACGGGCTGGATCGATATCGCCGGTATCGGGCAGATTTCCCAGACTTATATTCGTTTCGACGATTTTGCGCAGGGTAGCTTTTTTGTCGAGCAGTTGGCCGAAACCACGGTGTTTGTCGGTCAAATCATAGGTGTAGCGGGTCAGCGAACGCTTTTTCCCCTTATCCTTCAGATTGGGAAGTTCAAATTGCTCGGTTAGTATCTTGCCCAGATCATAGGCGTTTGATTCCATTTCATGCTGGCCGCCTTCACCCTGTCCGGGCCCTGCTCCCTCCTGTCCATCCGGTGCACGAACCGGTTGTTCGCCGATGACCTCTCCTTCTTCACCATCGCCCGAGCCGCCGTTGGACTGATCTTCTTCCGTGTTAAACGAGGTGTCATGGAGAAATTTTTCTTCTACCGTGCTGGGGACGATGACGATTTTGTCTTTGCCGCTTTTTCCCGGTTTGATCAAGCGGCCCACATTGATCTTACGGGGAAAACCATCTTTTTCCCTTTGTTTATCGCGATGGAGCAGTTCGTCAATGGATCGGATACTGACGGTGGGAGAGCTGCGCATGGCGGTGATGCCCTGCAAATCAATAAGGTCGTGATAAGCGTAAATATCCCGGTACGTCGGACCAGGTGCTTTTGTTTCGGTCTCGGGGGAATTGGCCTCGGGCTGATCATGGGTGCCCGAATCGTTCAGCTCCAGCCGGATCTTTTGATCCTGCTCGGGGGTAAGACCGCATTTTTTTAGTTTGTTATACAGGTCGATCAGTTTAGGTTCCATGCGTTTTGCCCCGTTATTTGAGATTCGTCGCTTGTCGCTTGAAACTGGCCATTTGTCATTCGTCATCCGAATTCAATTACTTCTCATCCTCCTGTGTGCAGAAATACTCAATTGTTTTTTGTGCGCAAGTGTTACAGTATCCCAGCTTTTCTAACATGGTTTCGATCATACGGTCGTAGAGCTTTTGATTTTCTTCGTTGGTTCGATTTGCCAGGGCACCGATCAGGCTGCCGGCGCCGGCAATGTCGGATTTTAGCCGTACATCGGTGACAGCCTTGACCAGCTCAAGGTTGTCCATAAAATCATAATCCGGATTGACGGAGATCTTCTGGCCGTAAATTTTGCGGATAGAAGTGCGAAAGGAATCGCGCTGCTCCTCACTTTTAAGTCCCAGCCGTTCTTCGACACTGTTGATATAGCGCTCATCGATCTTCAACGCCTTTAGCTCCCCGGTTTGTGGATTCTTATATTTCCACATCTTATCGGGACCCAGATTTTCGGCATCAATTCCGATGATCATGTTGACGTAATTCATCACATCTTTGCGAATCGCAAAGGGCTCGTCCATGTACGCGTTGAACATTTCGGTCATGATGCGTTCCCGATATAATCCTTTGGCGGTTTTAAGGTCTTCAAGGTATTTGGTTCTGTCATTGGCTTCAGTGACATAATCCAGGATGATCCGATCCAGGGCCTTGAAAATGTCATAAGAGAACATACACCGGCCTTCATTGGTTTCCGAACTTTCAATCAACAACTGGATCGCCCGTCCAAGATTGCGCTGTCCCAGGCCTTTCTGACCAAAACGGTTGATAATTTCCGGATCCTGGTTAAGGGTGTCGATGACTTCGGCCAAAGTTTTGATGCTTTTTTCGCCGGCGACCTCTCCGGCAGAAAGTTTCATGGTTTCGATCGGAGTCAATTTTTCTGAGCGCGGCAGACGTGACAAAACAACGGCAATGGAGGTCGCATAATTTAAATTGGGGTCCTGGTGCAGGTTTTCTCCGGTCAAGGTCGTCCGGGTTTCGCTTCCGATGGTGTAATCCGTGAGGTCTTTTTGCAGCTTGTAATTGGTGTTGTGCGACACGTAGCAAATGCGGCAGCGGTCGACAATGGGAGCCTCCTCTTTTTCGGACAGGAAGCGATGAAATTCCGAATTATTGCTGGTGGCAACGATCAGGGTATCAATGGGCCATTTATACCCGTCGATTTCAATACTGCGATTCTGGATGACGCCCAGGTAGACCTGTACCAGATCTTTTTTATTTTTATAAATTTCATCACTGAAATGGATCCCGCCGCCTGCTACGCGGGCTAATGCGCCTCGTCTTAGATCAAACCGATAGGGGTTGTTGGTATCTGTGATGTGCAGCAAGCGCTGAATCGACTCCTCACCCAACAGGTCGACCGAGGAGGATGTGATTTTGTCTTTGGCGGGGTATTTGCCGGTCACGGTCCCCAAACTTTCGGTTAGCGGAACCGGGATGATTTCAATGAATTCGAGCATTTCATCGATGGCGCCACCGGTAAAGTTTCTGATATTATTCCATATATAACCGCTGCAAGCACCCATGGGACGGTAATTTTCATAAAGAGTTTCAACTTGTTTGTCTGAAAAACCGATTTGTTTGGCAAGAAATTCTCTATTTTGATCGGGATATTCAAACAGATTCATTCCCAGGATCATTGGGTCTTCATAGGTTTGCGATTCAATCGTGGCTATCCGGCCGTAATCGCCCAGTTTAGCGAGATCTAAAAACTTGAAGGTATACTTGCGGTTTTTATCCTCTGACAGGAAAGCACGATATTTAGCGGACAGAAATTCAACCAAAAAGGTTTTACCGTTTCCCGGCTCGCCCACAAGCACAAAGGCCATTTCTTTGGATGATCCACCCTCGGCAGCGTCTTTCACATAGGAGACAAAACTGTTGATCTCATCGTACATGCCGATCACATGCTTGGATCCCTCACGGAAAATACTGAAATCATATGTCGTTTTGCCGTTCACCACTGCTTTTGTGATGTCGCTGTTCAGGATCATTCGCGATACACTCTGAAAAGCATTTTCAAAACGACGATTGCCTTCCTTCACTTCGGCCAGATGGTGGCGGAGCGTGTTAGCGTTATTAGACATTTTTCCTCCCCGAAAGGTTCAAATTAATTATTTAGCGACCGTTGCCATGCAAACCACATCGAAGACCGGTCTGGTGCCATTCAGAAATACTAGCCAGTATTGGGGTTGAGGGTAATCCTAAAAAGTGCAGCTTACTGCCTTGGGAGAGTGATCAGTAGAGAGGTTTCGTAATTTTCCAGTATTTCCAGGTGTGCGAGCGTTAGATTTCCCAATGGCCTACTGCCCTATCGTAAGCACTATTCTTCAGGTGGCAACCCCGTTTACGCTGTTGAAACAGGTTTTACACGGTAACGCTTTTCTGACATTAAAATGACGGTTTTTTCATCATTTGAGCAATCATTACAGGGATAATGTTTGCTTCAATTCCAGAATGTTCTATTTTTCAGATCGATACTTTTAAATAGAAACGCGATTTTTTTCTTTAATTTCAATAATATTCCAGATAGTAAGTTTGCCTGACCTTATTGAGTGAAACGGCTTGCCAAAAATTTGGTCGCAAGATAAAGTATCTCAATTGGAGCCTAGCGTTTACTTTATGCAAAAATGATACCATGGGAAGTACATAGGAAATTACAAGTATGAAGCTTTGGAAACGGGCAGCATTTTATGCCTTTGGTTGGGTTGCTAAAATCGTGGTGACCTTGTGGTTGAGCTCCTGTCGCATCTCCGAGTTCGGCCGTGGGATAGAAGAGCGCTATTTAAAAGATAATCCCGGGAAGGGACTTCTCTACGCCAGCTGGCACAGGGGGTTGTTTTTTATCATTTACTGGTACCGCAACCAGAGCACTGTTTCAATTGCCAGTGTCAGTGAAGACGGTGAACTGGCCGCCCAGGCGGCCAAACGTTTCGGCTGGATAACCGCCAGGGGGTCTTCATCTCGGGGTGGAAGAAAAGCCTATCGTGAAATGGAAGCGCTCGTTAAAAAAGGATACAAAGGCGGGCTGGTGGCGGATGCGCCCAGGGGGCCGCGATTTGTTTCCAAACCAGGGATAATCTATCTGGCCAAACGTACCGGGTTTCCAATAATACCGGTGATATGGAGTGCGGATCGATACTGGAAGTTGAAAAGCTGGGACCGGACCATCATTCCCAAGGCTTTTTGCCGCATCGTCGCCCTGTATGCTGATAGCTATTTATTTGTGCCGGTCGACGCCTCCCGGCGAGAGTGCGAAGAATATCGCCGGCAACTGGACTGCATGCTCAATCGAATCATGTATCAAGCCGACCATTTTTTCAAGACTTCGGGGGTAACGGATCCCCGCCAAATCGAAGTGCCGGAACCTTTACCATTGCCGGACTGATTTGAATTCGGATTTGGGAATGCGGGAAATTGGTGCCACTTCAGAGCTCCGCCATTTAAATAAGTAGTTGACTGATTTAAAAAAATTACCTGCTTAATGAAAATCATAAAAATTTGGGATTTATTTGGCCCAATTTCAAGATCAGGTGGTGCTTGCGATCTGGGATTTTATTATATTATAAAACCTTCTAATACCACTGGTTTAGAATTTAGGTTGATGTTATCTTGAACGCTTCATTTTCCGGTATTGCAATGCGGTGTGAAATCGACTATTAACTTGAGGAAATCGAGAAAACTGAGGGGTTGACTATGAAGAAGGAAATAGCCGATGTTTTAGGCGGGAGTAACACCCGGGGTTGGAAAACAATCAAGGTGGATTTTGGTGATGATTTTCTGGACATTGAGGTACCGGCCGACTGTGAAATTTTGAGCATGCCATCCATGCCCTGTCTGGTCGATTCAGCTGCAGAAATAACCCATGCGTTGAATCAGCCGACAGGTTCACCCACCATATCCGAAATTATTCGTTCAAAAGGCAAACCCGTTGAAGACCTCACGGTTTGCATCACGGTATCGGATATTACCCGACCGGCGCCTTACAAAGGGAAAAACGGCTTATTGCTGCCCCTGCTTGCCCTCATTGAAGACACCGGCGTAAAAAGAGAGAACATTGTTTTCGTAATCGGCAATGGAATGCACCGTCACAGCACACTTGAGGAGCGAATCTACATGTACGGTCAGGAGGTGGTGGATGATTATCGTATTGTTGATCACAATAGCGAGGATGACGATTCCATGATTCTGGCCGCACAAACCAAAAGCGGAACCCGGGTTCATTTAAATAAAATTTTTTATGAATCGGATGTTAAAATTATTACGGGACTTGTTGAAAGTCATTTTATGGCAGGGGTATCCGGAGGTAGAAAGGCAGTCTGCCCGGCTCTGGTAAATACCAAAACCATCCAGTATTTTCACAGCGTTCAAGTTCTTGAAGACCCAAAGGCAACCAATCTGATTCTTGAAGGCAATCCCTGTCACGAGGAGGCTTTGGAGGTTGCTCAAACCGTGGGAATTGATTTCCTGGTCAATGTAACCCTCGACAAGCGTTTGTGCATGACCGGTGTTTTTGCAGGTGCGCTCGAGGAAGCCCACCTTGCAGCCTATGAAGCCATGAAAAAGTCCGTGATGATTCCGGTGGAGCAGCCGTCCGATATTGTTTTAACCCACGCCGGCTACGTCGGCCGTAATCATTATCAGGCCGTCAAAGCGGCTGTCAATGCCATGCCTGCTGTCAAAGAGAAGGGCCTGATTGTCATGCTGGCCAATAACGTGGATGTCGAACCTATCGGTTCTCAGGAATATAAGACATTTTTGCATCTTTTCAAAATGTTGGGCCCGGACGGCTTTAACAACGTCCTTGAGCACCCGGACTGGGTCTTTACCAAAGATCAATGGGAACCCGAAATGTGGGGCAAACCGTTTCGTAAGGTTGGCATAGATGGATTGATCTACTGTTGTCCGCAAATACCGGAAGAAAATTTCGATATCATCCCGGGCCCTAACGGTTATGACTTTATTGATGGTGATGCCGGTTTTGCCTCCGACAAGCAAAAGGCGACCGCCATGCTGCAAAATGCGATTATTTACGCGGTCAACCACCCAAGATTTGCAGGCCAAAAACCGACCTTGGCTTATATCGAGGAAGGCCCTTATGCAGTGCCAATGGCTAATAAATCTTGTTGCTGCTAATAACGAATATCGTCTAAAAGAATATACAGATGGATTTCTGGGATATATACGACAAACACTATGATCGGGTAAGAAAATTCATTTTTGTTCTTGTCCGAGATGAATGGGTGGCCGATGATTTAATCCAGGAGACCTTCATCAAAGTTCAAAGAAACCTGAATCAGTTGAGAGAAGCGTCCAAGCTTTCTTCCTGGATTTTTAGAATTGCCTGCAACCTTTGTCAGGATCACTTTCGTAAAATGAGCCAATCATCGAGGAGTGAACATGTTCTCACCGGAAATAGGGAAATTCTCGCAGAGCCTCTGTTTCAAAAAAAATTCGAGCAACACCAAATGGGAGAATGCATCCAAGATAAAATTAGACTATTGCCGGAATCATATCAGACCGTCCTAGCTCTTTTTGATCTGATGGAATTCAGCCATCAAGAAATCGCAGAGATTCTTGATATATCTATTGAGAATGTCAAAGTTAGATTGCACCGAGCCCGCAAGAAATTAAAAATAATCCTGGAAGAAGAATGTAGATTTGAAGTCGACGAGCGGAATGTCCTCGTTTGCGATCCAGTCGCAAATAAAAACTAAAATTTTCGGAACTATAACCCCAAAAAGGGTAATATCGACACCGGTGGCTTTTAGCGACGACCTTTGTTTTGGTAAAGAATGGCAAAAATTAATTGTGATTCAGCTTTATCAACGATTGGTTTTTTCTTGACAAACAAATTGGATTGAATCAATTTCTGGCTGTATGGATTTCAGAACAGATTCAATAAGCAGGATATCCGTATATTGTTGTAACGGTGAGCCACTAGGGCATCTTTGAATTTTACGCTTATATGATCATTTCGGGGAGGATACGTCATGCCAAAGTTCAGTGCAAACTTAACAATGATGTTTAATGAGGTCGAGTTTCTGAGTCGCTTTGAGCGCGCCTCATTAGCGGGCTTCAAAGCAGTGGAATATATGTTTCCCTATGAATGGGCAAAAGAGCAACTAGCCGATGAACTGGAATCACATGAACTTGAGCAGGTGCTGTTCAACCTGCCAGCTGGAGACTGGGCTGGCGGAGAGCGAGGGATTGCTTGCATACCAGGGCGTGAAAATGAATTCAAGGATGGGGTGGAATTGGCGCTAGCGTATGCCAAAGCCCTGCAGTGCCCAGCCATTAATTGTCTCGTCGGGTTGACGCCTGAAGGTATTGCCGCAGACAAAGTCCGCCAAACGCTTGTAGATAACCTCCATTTTGCTGCTACCGCTTTGGAAAAGAATGGTGTTCGATTTCTGATCGAAATGTTAAACCACAACGCCATACCGGGGTTTTATCTGGTACGGACCCAAGAGGCGCTGCAGCTGCTGGAGGAAGTCAACCATCCCAACCTCAGACTTCAATACGATGTTTATCACATGCAGATTATGGAAGGAAATTTAATCGATACCTTGTCAGCACATATATCCCGTATCGGCCATATTCAGATAGCCGATAATCCGGGTCGGCATGAACCTGGAACTGGAGAGATAAACTTTCCCAACGTGTTTGCCGCTATTGATGCGGCGGGTTACAACGGATGGATCGGATGTGAATATATACCCGCTGGAACAACTGAGGAAGGCCTCAGATGGTTTAAACCTTATCAATAAATAAAAAGGAGGAAGGCAATGAAGATTGGATTTATCGGGATTGGAATCATGGGTGGACCTATGGCCATACACCTGCTGGACGCCGGCCATGAGATCGCTGTTAACGACATAAACCCAATTCCCCAAGAGCTTTTAGACAAGGGCGCACAGGTGGTGTCATCTGCCAAAGAAGCGGCTGAAAGGGGTGAGGTGATCATTATCATGGTACCCGACACACCGGATGTTGAGATAGTCTTATTTGGAGAAAACGGGGTGGCCGAGGGACTAAATCAGGGCAAAATCGTTGTTGACATGAGTTCCATATCCCCGGTGGAGACAAAGCTGTTCGCCGAGAAGATCAATGCGTTGGGTTGCAAGTATTTGGATGCACCGGTATCCGGTGGTGAAGTCGGGGCCAAGGCGG
Organism: uncultured Desulfobacterales bacterium; assembly: GCA_945787595.1. Next base: position 14,044 of record CALZJV010000018.1, read on the forward strand.
GGACCCTGACGATTATGGTGGGCGGTGATCAAGAAACCTTCGATATGGTAAAGCCGTTATTTGAGCTTATGGGCAAGAATATCACCTTGGTGGGTGGCAACGGTGATGGTCAAACCTGCAAGGTGGCCAACCAGATTATAGTGGCTTTAACTATTGAGGCGGTTGGCGAAGCTCTGTTGTTCGCGTCCAAAGCAGGAGCGGATCCGTCAAAAGTCCGGGAGGCGCTGATGGGCGGTTTTGCCTCGTCTAAGATTCTTGAGATCCACGGGGAGCGGATGATTAAGCGTACCTTCGACCCCGGTTTTAGGATCGAACTCCACCAGAAAGACTTAAATTTAGCACTGTCTAATGCGCGCAAGCTGCAAATGTCGCTGCCGAACACAGCTACGGCTCAGGAATTGTTCAACAGTGTCGCCGCCCAGGGAGACATTGGGCTGGATCATTCGGCCATGGTTTTGGCATTAGAAAAGCTGGCCGAGTTTAAAGTCGGCAAATAGGCGATTCTGCAAGGCTTTATGCGCTCGGTTCTTTATTTTAACGTTGAAAACCTGGTTCTCCCTCTCTCCGAGCTGTAGGCTCTACGAGCTGGAAGCCGGGCTGCAGACACTTCGGGCCGGAAGCTGGGCCAGGATTCTTTACTAGATGTCATGATGACTGAGAGGGTTATATGAAGTTTATTCGCAAGCGTGCCTTGGCTGGAGAAGTAATGTTTGGCGTCGGGGCGAATCTTGGATCCAGCCTGACCGTCGAGATGATTGGAGCCGCCGGCTTCGACTGGACCTGGATCGATTGTGAACATGGTGCCGGCGATTATAGTGAATTGATCCCACAGATTCAGGCCGCCAGCATTTACAATGCCCCGGCCGTCGTTCGGATTGCCTGGAATGAAGCCCCGCGCTTCAAGCGCGTTTTGGATTTGGGGGCTGCAGGCATCATGGTGCCCTATGTGACCTCCGCCCGGGAGGCCGAGCAGGCTGCCGCCTCCATGCGCTATCCGCCGCTGGGTCTCCGCGGTGTGGCCCGCTTCAACCGGGCCTGCGGTTTCGGCCAGGATTTTGATACTTATTTTTCACAAGCCAATGACAATCTTTTAACCGTGGTTCAGATCGAGACCAAAGAGTCGGTTGATCGGGCGGAAGAAATTGCAGCGGTTGCCGGGGTGGATGTGCTATTTGTCGGCCCGCTGGATTTAAGCGTCAACATGAATATGGTTCAAAAATTTGATCACCCGGAATTTGAGCAGGCCATGGACAGGGTGGCTGCGGCCTGCCGTAAGTACGGCAAGGCAGCCGGCATACTGCTGCCCAAGCTGGATTATCTTGCAGGTTGGATTGCAAAGGGATTTACCTTTCTGGTGGTCGGATCCGACGGCGGGTGTGTTGCCGGCGGTTTAAAATCGATCGCTGCTGCTTGCAGTCAATTCAAGTAAACATCCACCGGCTTTTAGCGACGACCTTGGTTTTGGTTATAGAACCGTTCATTTTTAAATAAAGAAAGGTGGCAGGATGACGTCCCCATCTATCGCGTGCAGCGGCCCTGTCGGAGAGGTTGCAGTTGAGATTTTAAAATCCTTCGGTAAAATCGTCGTGGCTGATGACAGCTCCGAGGAGGCGCTTTTGCGAATTCTCGAGGGCGCGGTCGGACTGGTTCTAAGAGGCGATGGTATCGGCAGCACCCGGGTCATCGAGTCGTCGCCCGATTTAATGGTGATCGGGCGGTCCGGCGTGGGCTATGACAACGTAGACATTCAAACCGCCAATGCACGCAGGATTCCGGTCATCATCACACCCGGGGCCAATTCCCAGGCAGTGGCCGAAGCAGCCCTGACTTATATGCTGGCGCTCAGCAAAAAAATGATCCACTGGGATATTCAACTCAAGCAGGGAAATTGGAGAAGCCGATTTGAACAAAGCCCCGGCGATCTGGAAGGTGCCACACTCGGAATTATCGGATTCGGCAGGATCGGCGGCAGACTGGCGCAACTAGTCCGCCCCTTTGGCATGACTGTCCTGACCTACGATCCTTTTATCACCGAAAAGGCGGCAAGCGAACAGGACGCAGCGTTGGTCGAACTGGATGAACTGCTGCAGAAATCCGATTTTGTATCGATCCATGCGCTGCTGAATAAAAAAACCCGGGGCCTGATCAATGCAACGCGCCTCGGCTTGATGAAGCCGGGGTCGTTTCTCATCAACCTGGCGCGGGGAGCCATTATTGAAAGTCTCGATGTCCTCCATGAAGCGCTGACAGATGGGCCCTTGGCCGGAGCCGCCCTGGATGTATTCGAACCGGAACCGCCGGATGTGAGCCATCCGATTTTCAAACTCGACAATTGTCTGACCTCACCGCATGCCATCTGCATGTCCAAACGGGCGATGTATAAGTCCTTTAAGATGATGGCCGAAGACATGGCCGCCGTGCTTCAGGGTCGCCAACCCAAATTTGTTGCCAATCCGGAAGCATTGGCATAGTTGCCGTTAACAACAACAAAGGAGGTGTCGATATTTCGACTCCCGTCGCCCAACCCGTGAGGTTCCCGTCTGATCGAAATGCCAGAGCCGTGACACTGCTGACTGGTATCTGACTCAGTTAGCGTCAACACGACGTTAGTTTTGCCCTCTGCCATTACAAATTCGACTATGAATCCTATTTTTCCGATCTAATTTTCAAAAGTTTAAGGTTTTTAAAAAATTACCGATATATTGCTTGAGAAATTGCCATTAGCCATTATTTTTATAGCTTCTGTATCAATTATATCCTTTTCATCCTTGCAGCCTGGAGGAAAATGAACACAATCATTGTCAGTGACCTGCATATCGGATCTCAATACCTTCAAGCGCGGATCTTGGAAGACTTTCTCGACGCGCTGCCCAAGGATCATGAACTCATCATGAACGGCGATATCATCGACCGACCCTATTTAAAAATGAAAAAATCGGACCAGAGGATCCTCGACTGCATTGAACAGAAGTCCTTGGGTCAGAAGGTGGTTTGGATACGGGGTAATCATGAGAATGGCTATACACCCACTGGGTTCGGGAAGGTTAAGGTGACGCGTTCATACAGTATCGGAAACAGACTTTTAATCACCCACGGGGACGATTTTGATGAAATCATGCCCCGTAGCCGAGCATTCATAAAAGCTTTCAAGTTGATGCACAATCTGAGAGTCAAGCTGGGAGCCAAGCCGGTGCACGTGGCGGAATATGCCAAAAAATGGAAGTCTTTTTACAGAGTCTTGCGAAAGAACGTCGCCTTGAATGCGATTAGTTGTGCCGCCGAAAACGGATTTGAAGCAGTTGCCTGCGGCCATACCCACTACGCGGAGGATATGGTTGTCGACGGCATCCGATACCTCAACACCGGCGCTTGGACCGAGCTTCCCGCCCATTACCTATACATCACCGCAGATGAGATTACGCTGAACAGGGTGGACCCATCGTGCATGATGGATCGCCTGAAATCTCCGTTATTGAATCAAACGGCAACCATAATGCCTCTTAATCCAGTTTCTCGCGGTCCTGCCGAAACAAGGCGCCGCACCAGCGAAATTGCGCCGTAGCCGGTTGTGCCCATCCGTTTGAATTTCCCGGATAGCAAAACGAACTCAGTTCGGTTCGCTCACAAAATGATGGGTTAAAGAAACCAGTAGTTAAACACATATGATTTCATTGATTTTCTTGTTTTGACGGCGTATTTTAGTGGAAAAAATCAGAAAATAGATGACTGGTGAGCATCATTAAAAAAAAAGTAGATTCAACATTTTTGTAGAATAGACCTTTTTCCGCTTTTCATACCCAGTCTTCCAAAATTCCACTATTCCATCATTCCATGCAGCTTACCAGGAAAATAGCCGCAAAAAGCACTGTGATTCCAATAAATTGTAGAAATTCCGATACATTCAATTATTCCTGCGCACCATCATCAGAGTATTGCCGGTCACACTCAGGCTGCTCAGTAACATCGCCGTAACCGCTACCAGGGGACTGAGCAGGCCGCTCATCGCGATGGGAATGCCGATGGCGTTGTAAAGAAACGTGAAGGATAGATTCTGGATAATTTTTTTATTGACCTGCTTGGCAAACTCTAAAAATTCTATAATTTGTCCGGTTTCTGGGCGCATAAGCGTGATGTCGGCGGCCTCCCTGCTCAGCTGACCACCTGAATGAACGGCTATGGAAAGATCTGCCTGCGCCATTGCCGGGGCATCGTTTATGCCGTCACCCACCATGGCGACCTGATATCCCTGCTGCTGCAATTCGACAATAAAGCGGGATTTATCCTGGGGCAGCTGACCGCCAAGGGATTGCTGAATACCAATTTTATCGCCGATGGCCCTTGTGGTCCGTTCACCATCGCCAGACACCAGAGCAAGGTGCAATCCTCTGGTATTCAATCTTTGCACCGTTGTCAGAGCGTCCGGGCGTATCGTATCGCCAAAAACAAATATTGCCGCCAGTTTGCCATCGATTCCCAAATATACGAAAGAATGATTGGCGGTTCCATCCAAGACCGTTGTATCAGCCAAGGTTTTCGTTCCCATTAATTCCTTATCCAGAAATTCGGCCGAGCCGATTTTTATTTTTTGGCCGTTAGATATGCCCCGGATTCCCTTATCATCATGTTGAATGTCGGTCAGGGAAACCGACTGAATATTTTTAATCCTTGCCTGGCTGATAATTTCAATTGCGATGAAATGTTCCGAATCCTTTTCCAGACCGGCGGCCAAAGCCAGGGCCTGATCTCTGGTGAGCGAGGCATCGCAGAAGATATCCTGCAAATTCCACTTTCCGGCGGTGATGGTACCGGTTTTGTCGAACACAAAGGCCGAAACTCTTTCAGCCTGCTCGAAAGCTTTAAAATCCCTTACCAGGAGTCCTTTTTTGCCGGCGATGGAAATCCCTGCCACGCGGGCCAGTGGTATGGCGATGCCAAGGGCACACGGGCAGGAAATGACCAGAACGGTGACGGCCCGCAGAATTGCCTCTTCCATTGAGGTTCCCACCAATCGGCAAATAAACGCCGTTCCGGCTGCCAGCGCAATAATGGTTGGAACAAACCATTGTAAAATGACATCCGTTTTTCCTTCCAATGGTGTTTTCGTCATCAGGGTCTTTTCGATGATGGCTATCATCTGACCCAATGTCGATTTGGCACCAACCTTTTGAGCCCTGACTTTAAATGTTCCCTTTATCACGGTGGTACCGCTGCGCAACGTGTCGCCGGGTTTCTTTCTGATCGGCAAGGCCTCACCGGTTAAGGAAGATTCATCTACCGTGCCGGTGCCGTCTAAAACTCTGCCGTCGGCGGGGATGATTTCATTTTCGACGACTCGGAAAATATCTTTTTCAGCGAGATGATCGGCGCTGACATAGCGCCCGTCTGGATATTGATCCGTGCAAATTCGAACCTTGGAAGGATTCAAGGAGAAAAAATTATCCAATCCTTCCAACACGCTGCCTTTGGCGCGGCGCTCCAATGTCTTGCCCAAAAGAACGAGGGTGATCAACATGGCGGCAGTATCATAATATAGGTGAATGCTGCCGGCAAACAGGTTCACGGTACTGTAAATATATGCACTCACGGATCCCATGATAATCAGCGTTTCCATGCTAAAGGCGGCATTGGTAAGACCGGACCAGGCTTTTTTAAATAATTCGAAGCCGCCGTAGACGACCACAATGGTTGCCATGATAAAGGCCGGCCAGGACAGCTTATAGATGGTGTCCCGGCTGAAATCGGTAAAAAAGCCGGAATACAGCGCATACGACAGCATCATAATGTTCATCGTCAGAAATGCTGAGATGACGAAACGAATAAATTCCTTGCGTCGTTCAAGAGCATCGCTCGATTCATCGGGTTCCGCGGCCCGGTAGCCGAGTGTTTTGACGGCGTCGATAATCTGGTCCGGCGAAGTCTTGATGGGATTATAGTTGACCTGAAGTCTGTCGGTTGAAAAATTGCAGGCTGAATCAATAACACCCGGAGTTTTTTTTAGACTTTCATCAATTATCCAGGCGCAGGCCGGGCACCACATGTTGCTGACCTTAAGATTGAGGCTTAAAACACTGTCCGTTGGGGCGACCAATTTCTCAGTCTTGCCGGATGGGGATTCGTCTGATTTACCATCAACACCAGTTGATACCAAATCGGCTTCCGATCGCGGAATAATGCCTTTTTCCAGGCACTGCTTGAAAAGATTTGAGTCCCGAAATTTAGCCGGATCACCTGAATCGGTTGCTTCTATTAGGATGCTGAAGACCTGACGGCATCCCTGACAACAAAAGTGGTAGGTTTTTCCGGAGGACGTCGCTTCAAATCTCCCGGCACGCAAGGGAAGGCCGCAAAGATCGCAAACATCGGAGGCGTTTTCTATACTTTTGGCATTGTCTGGGAATTTAGTATCAGGCATGATCTAAAAACACCGGAGCCGCAATCGAATGTCATGGGGTACTGGAATGATGGAATGTTGGCCCGCCCTGGTGCGACTCTCGTATGAATCGTTGTAACTAGTGCAATAATTAAATATCTATTTCTTATATTAGGTTTGCTATTAAATCGGTCTGGGCCAGGGAATACTGGGTTTAGCGGAATAAGATCTAATTTTGTATGGATAGCACTGACCGGAAATAAAAATCCAGACATCATCCGTTTTTAATACCCAATATTCCATTTTTCCACAATTCCATTTTTCCATTGGTTATTTAAGGGCAAACCCCACCCCTCTGGGGATAAATCAAAGCCTTGTAAGTTGGTCTAGAATTCCTGCTGGCGGTTAGCGATTGCCAAGGGATTTTACAAAAGCGATGACATGCCAACGATCGTTAATCGTGATGGTGGTATGTAGGGCTGGTTGGCGTCCGCCGGGGACACCATAACTTACGGATTTGAATAAATCACCGTCGGGTTTGGATTGGACCTGAGGACTACGCAGATCGGTGGGCAGCGGTTGAAAACTCTGACCGACCGTACCCTTGCCATCGTAATTGTAGCCATGGCATTGGGCGCAATATGTTAAATATACGGCTTTTCCTCTAGTTATAACGAACGGTTGCGAAAAATTCAAAGGGGAAATCAGATTGACACCGGCAGTCGCGCGGTATACGGCTTCCCCGCCGCTGATCGGAACGATGCCTTCTTCCATTTTCAGAAGTGGATCTTCATGGGGTCTGACTGCCGGGGTTTCACGCATACGGCCATAGCGGAAATTGTTGTCATAGTACATCAACGCTTCATACGCCCCATAGAGGACGACTGCAATCACGATAAAAAAACCAATTATTTTCTTCATTTATTCAACACCTTGAAACGGAATTACGTACAAATGCAACGGATTTTCTTCTTTGCCCAACTCAGCTCGAACATGCTGGGCGTAGGGCAGCGGATGATAAGGATTTGTAATGGCAAAGACCGATTCACCCGGTACATCCAAAATCGGGCGGTAGTCCCAATCAGGCTGTCCGAGGTCACCGATGACTGTGTAGGCCAGCCAACCTTTGAATGCCACCCACCCCACCATCAATAAAACAAGGAACCATGTTTTGACTGCGGATGATTCGTGCATATGTTGCTCCATCAGAATTTCACCTTTAAAAAGCCGATCAGAAGAATATAGGCTAACACCCAGGCAATTGTGCCGAAGATGGTCAGGTATATAATTATCGGAAACGGGGCATTGCGGCCTTCAATTCCTTCGGGATAGCGCTCGATGATGCGGGATTCGCGTTCTGCTGAGTCCTTACGATTTATATGATAGAATCCCAGGCCAACCATGAACAGCGCGATAAATGCGATTGCGGGGAACAGATACATGAAAAAGTGCTGTATACCCAGTATCTCAAAGTATCTCATAAATTATTTCCTTAATTGACTGCCTTCATCAGGGCAAATGTGATGACGGCAACTGAACATGCCAGACAGATACAGACCAGCGAAAACAGGGCAATTGTTTCGATGCGCGCAAATCGCGATGCTTTTGCCGGCTCCGTTTTCAGATCACTTTCCAGCGGGATGAACCGAGCACGCTGCTGGTCTTTAAATTGACCGCTATTCAAGGCCCATAAAAACACCACGATACTGATCACAAAACCGGCTGACATGTATGCAATATAATAGGGATAATACATAGTTAGTAACCTGTATAAATGACTAAAATGAGCTAAAATGAGCTAAAATGATAAAAAGAGGATTATAATCATTAATTTTAGGCACTTTAGGCATTTTGAAATTTTAGTCAATTCCATTTCATGGTTCCCACGCAGAGTCAATTCCGCGCGGTTCGGTATTGGCGTCACTTTGATTGATGAAATAAACCGCTACGTAATCACCGACCTCCCAGATCTTTTGCGATTCCAGATCACGTTTGAAATAGGGCATGGCGGTTCCGGTGATTCCGTTCATTATTTGGTAATAAATAATCCCGCCGGATATTTGTCGGCCTTTTAGGATCGTAAAATTCAAGGGCGGCGGGTAGATCCAGGGTTGTGCCGGCCCCATGCCGTCTCCGATAGGGCCGTGGCAACCAATGCAAAAATTCTGATATATCTTTTGTCCGCGTTTCAGGCCGGCATCCGTCGTCGGATAGGGATTGGGAATTTTTCGCCATCCATCGGGAACAATATCCGACAGCCATTTGGCATTGGCATCGGGTCCGGCTTCATATGCTTTAATGGATTCCGCTTTCCAGTAGTTCTGCCGCACCATGCGACGGTCCGCATTTTTATACCCCAGGCTCTGGATATACTGAGTCAGCGTATTGACTCGTTCCATGCCCAGCCACTCAAAGGGCGGCATGATGGAACTGGGCCGCGTATAGCGCGGATTGATAAAATGGGCAACGTGCCAATCGTCCGGGTGCTCTCCTCCTTCCTGGGACAAATCGACACCGGTGCGCTGCGATCCCAGTGCAACGGGCTCGTCGGCAATATAGTCGCCGGGTTGGGCGATGCGGTCGGCACCATGGCCCCAATCAATACTGCGTATGGATTGGCTGTGGCAGTATACGCATCCATTTTTCAAATAAATCTTGCGGCCGGCCGCCTCAACGGCAGTCCGGTGACGGAAAATAGCCGAAGGGTTCGTGTCACGCTTGACATATGGCCAGTACACCACTGTTGCTGTGATTGCAGCTAACAGGGCCAGGATGCCGACCAAGATGACAGTTGGGGTCATTCTCATGTTGAAGCTCCACGATTGAAATACAAAGATCGGGCCACATTATACAATCCAATATAGGCTCCGATCATAATCAAGGATCCAAGCGATGCTCTCAAGACATAATAAGGCTGAATTTCAGGTAACGTTCGATATAGGGTTTCACCGTTGTACCAGGCATTCCCTTGAATTAATCCCACTGTTGTCAGCACCACGGCAAACCCGGTAACACCGATCAGCACCAGCCAATATTGTACGTCAGCCAGAAATCTGCTGTACAATGGTTTGCCTGTAATTCTTGGCAAAATGAAATATAGGCCGCCCAGGGCCGTAACGCCCGCAAACCCGAGAACCCCGATATGGGCATGGCCGACGACCCAGTTGTTAAAGTGGGTGATACGTTGCACATGGGGCAACGCCATCATTGAGCCCTGGATATTGACGAAAAAATACATTATCGTACCGGTGAAAACAAATTTAGCGCCGATGTCGGCATGAATATCTCCCAGCTTGCCTTTGACGGTGTACCAGAGATTGATCAGGACGATCATGACCGGGATGACCATGGCGATGCTGTCGACAATTGAGATGGTTTTCAGCCAAGTCGGCACCGGGACCTGCAGCAAGTGATGGGTGCCGATGTGAGTATAGACGATGATCAGCGACCAGAAGCCCAGCAGCGACAATGTGTGACTGTACAATGGACTACGGGTCGCAATCGGCAAGACATAGTAAGCGATGGCAAGGCCCATGGGGGATAACAGCAGCCCGAAGATGTTGTGGCCGTAAAACCACAAAAGTATTGCATCCGGAATACCCAGCAAGGCGCCGGTGTCCGGTTTCCAGATGACATTCCCCAAACAATAGGTGATGGACGTCAGTACGACGGCGGCAGTCGTATACCAAATGGACACAAATAATATCCGTTCCTTACGCCGCCGCACTGTCATCAGAATATTGATCACGACCATAACAAAACTGATAACGACCATGATGTCCACGGCCCACGGCAGTTCGGCATATTCCCGGCCCTGTGTGTATCCCATGGAAATGCTAATGACGCCGGCTGCTACGGTAATATTCCAGAAGACAGCGCTGATTACGCCCAGTTTGTGGCTGAAGAGTTCGGTTCGCAGCAACTTCGGGAAATAGTAAAAGGCGACGGCCAATAAACCCGGCGTGACAAATCCGAACAGCACGGCGTTGATATGCATCGGCCGCGCACGGCCGAAATGGATGTACTCGATATTCGCCATGAAATCAGGTGCAATCAGATACCCCGCAGCGATCATGCCAAAGGACGTCGCGGCTGCAAACCATAAGGCGGATGTCAGGGTAAACGCTTTTGCTGTTGGATTAGTAGAGGCGTTTTCAATTGTTTTTTCAGACAAAGTGAGAACTCCTATTAACGCTTCGTTTAGTTATCTGTTAATGCTTATTAGTTATTAGTGAAACAGCGATTTGATTATTTTTAACCAATAACCAATAACTTCTTTCGCTAGCTGTGACACGCCAACCAGCAATCAATGTTGGCATTCTTCTTATTATGACATTCCAGGCACATCCCCATCCGCCACTCCTTGGCAGGCAGCCGCTGAAGGTTTTCTACCGGGCCATGGCATTCCTGGCAGGCAATTTTGCCGTTAATATGGCGTTGATGATTGAACAGGACGTGCTCGGCCACATAATTCACCTTGACCCAGGGCGTGGCGGTTTGGGTGTTAAAATACTTGTGCTCTTTTTGGATCCAGGGATGTTTTTTTATAATATAGTTGTGGCAGTGCAGACACTTTTCCACCGGCGGAATGCCCGGGAAATTTGAATAGGCAACGTAGGGATGGCAGTACTGGCATTGTATCTGCTTGACGCCACTGTGAACGTTGTGGCTAAAGGGGATCGGCTGCTGCGGGCCGAGACCGCGCATCGGCCACCCCCAGAATACGTAGATAAAAGCCACTGAAGCCAATATGGTGATCAGTGTTAGGAGAATAGGAATAGTATTTTTTCTCAAGGTCTTATCCCTTGTCAAAAAGTAGCTTGAATTTTAAGGTCAAATACTTTCCTTTACCGGTATTGTTTCGGGAAAAACTCTCAGAAAATATCCGACCGCAATGGCCATTAACCCTAAAAATCCCAGTGAAATCAACCCGTCGGAGAGGCTCAATGGAATCGATTGGATTTCATGGCTCAACGCCGGCCCGAGCAACAGGAGATGTTCCAGCCAAATGCCGACAATCACGATCGAACAGATAATTACCATCAGAATCGGCCTGGTTTTGATGTCCTTGTTTAACAGAATGAAAAAGGGGCCGATAAAGCAGACAATAAATACTGTCCAGGCCAGTTTATTCCAGGGCGCCAACATGGTGCGTACAATCACATAATGGGTTTCTTCAGGGATATTGCCATAGTAAATGACCATCAGTTGAACGTAGAAGAAATCCGCCCAGAGCAGACAAAAGGCAAAAAACAGCTTGCCGATGTCATGAAAGTGCGATGCATTTAAGCGCGATGCTTCACCTTGCCTGATGTGAATTATTGCCGCCAGAATAATCAGGGCCCCTAATCCTATAAAGAATGCTTTTACGAAATGATAAGCGCCAAATAGTGTGGAAATCCAATGGGGATCCATGCTCATAATAAGGTCGAACCCGATCAGGGACAAAACCAGTGCGAATGCCAGGATATAGAGTCCACCCCAGATGGTCATTCTGCTTTTTATACGTTCCGGATTACGATGGTTTAGTTTCCAGGCGTTGTAGATATATTTACGTATTTCACCCGATGGCTGATTTGGGTCAAATTTTAATTGCAGGGCATTAAACAGATACGCAAATCCCAGCAGGTAAAGGATCAAAAGGCCAAAGAAATCCCGCCAAAACAAAAAAGGTATGTTGAGCCAGATCTCCTTGCCGTGAAGATCCTCATGCAACCAGGGGAAAATATGTGCTCGGCCGATAAAAAGGAGCAGGAAAAGAATGAATGAAAGCGGGAAAAAAGCTGTAAAAGATTCTGATAGACTGGAAATCGGTCCGCTCCAGCGAGCTTTTGTCATGTGCATGACCGTTGAAAACAGTACTGCTCCCTGGGCAATCGCCGACCAAAGCAGGAAGTTAATCAGATAGGCTTGCCAGGCTCTTTCCGGATGCTCGCTGGCGAGTCCAACAATAAATGTTACCACGCCGATTGCAACGAGAACGATAAATATCCAGAATGTACTTGATTTCGGAATAGCCATCGCTTTTGTATCGTTTTCTGGCATAGCTGCTTACTTTCCTTGCTAATTATGAAGGTTTCAGGTTTCAGTGTTCAGGTGTCAGGATTAAGCAACTAACCTTCCTGACACCCGACACCTGAAACCTAAATAAATTATCGGCGTGCTTACTGTCCTTCATGGCCATTTTTTCCGAGCGAAGTCTCGAAAAAAACTCAGGTTTTTTCAATCAAAAACCCTCACTTCTGCGCCCTGATTGTGGAAAAAATCTGTCAATCCATCTTCCTGCCCGGCTTCACAGGATGCCAGCACGCCGAAATGCTCTCCGGAACAACGCGGATCATAAAATTTAAACCATCGGTGACTGGGCAGCCGCGTCTGGGTGAGGAGCCCGAGGACATTGCCAAACACGGAACCGAGGATCGTTGCTTCAAAACCGACCACCACAAACGGAACGATGGCAATAATCGGTTTGCCGCCAACTATCAAATCCCACCGCGTGGACGTGAAAATGGCCAGCGCAAAGCCGCCGATAAATCCCAATATTCCGCCACACAGGGTAAACCAGCCCACCATGCTCTTTTTTAATTTCAAAGCGTCCATAATTTTGTGGCTGGGGATGGGCGTATTGACTCGGATAAATTGATAACTCGATTCTTTGAGTTCATTTATGGCTGAAACAACCGTGTCTTCATTTTTAAAGAGGCCCATGATGTGTCGTTTATGCGGCATGGCCAGCTCCTTCCGCAACGGTTTCTTTCATCTCAGTCATGGAAACCGATGGCAGATGCTTCACAAATAGGACAAACAAAAAGAAAAACAAACAAAAAGCACCCAACATGATGCC
>CALZJV010000019.1 GCA_945787595.1 uncultured Desulfobacterales bacterium
ACCGGTCCGCCGCAGGCGGATTAATCTCTGATTTACGTGGTGTATCGAAAAAAGATTTCATCCTTCTGAACCCATTATTCCAACCTTCCAATATTCCATTATTCCACGGCATTTTTCTTCGGCATAGCCAGTTAACTCTGACCTGGCCCAGAGGACCAGGTTTTCTAAATTTGAATAAATTTCCGCATCCTCAATCCTGCTCCAAAGATACGGAGCCAAACTCTTGGCCCATTTGGCTCGGATGCTCCCTCGAAGGCTCTCCAAAGGCAATGCAACGACGCTTGAAATCTTCCCTCTAATCCAAGTAGAAAATATTTATATATGGGCGAAATATTTTAAATATGATTATCTTGCTTGACAGGTTAATTCCCTTCTGGTTATATGGATCCGAGCTGCCGGAGTTCAATTACGCAACCACTATTGACGAGTCATGTTGATGTGTGAGTTGGATTCGTTGAAAAATCAAGCGATACGTGTCTAGGGGCAAAGAACCAGATGAAAGATTTGGGCAATAGGATACGATTTGAACGCAAGGCGCTTGGCTTGACTCTGCAGAATTTTGCCGAACTTGTTGGAACCAGTTCCTCTATGCTCCAGCGGGTGGAAACCGGTGCTAAATCCCCATCAGTTGAACTGCTTGTCGAAATTGCAAATATCTGCCGCAAACCGATTGACGATTTATTAAAGCAACGGCTAAACGGCTTTAAAAAAGTCGACGCTGACAATCAAAAAGCAATTCGAACCAAAGATTTTGAAATCAAAATTATCTGTCCCTATGGACTCATTTCAAAAGATATCGCCATCAGCCATTTTAAAGGAAAAACCGGTGCCATTATCACACCGCCCACCCAGAAAGGCTATACCTGGGTATATGTCCTCCAAGGGAAAGGTGTTTTCGAGTACGAAGGGATTCCGCAGAAAGTCCGCAAGGGCGATACGCTGTACTATGATTCTGAAAAAAAGCATTGTCTAAAAATAGTGTCGGCCTTGGAATCGATTCGGGTCAATATCGGGAAATGAGGTCAAAAGCACCATTTAAAATTTATATATCGAAACGAGTTAAAAAATTGCGGGTGGCGAGCTGCACGTCCGCAAAATCGGATAGCAGCTTGGAATCCGAGATGATGGTTTGATGCCTGCAGCGCTGAACTTCGGCGAGCATGCCGGCATTAAAATGCCAAACTTGCGCAGAGGCAGGAAGGATGCTGATGCAATCCTATTCGGAGCACCAAAAGGACAAACACGACATAAATTTTCCCTTGGCGGTCCCGGTTTACCGGTTCGATCAGAAAAATGAGGTTTTCAAACGGGCCGTCTGGGATGAGCAAATCAAGGTCTGGGCAAGTCGGCTGTATTCCAGGGTTAAATTTCAAAACCGTCCCGGCTACAGTCAACTGGATTATGCCCTGCGAAATGCGGCCTGGAATCTCGAATATGATTCCGGCTTCGGCAACTCCCGAGGCAATTCGGGTCTGTACTCCTGGACGAGGGTGACCGACAAAATTCGCAGATTCATCGACGCCAGTGAAAAAATTGACCGATCGCCTGCGGAATTCAGCTCCAATGTCAAAAAAGCGGCCCGGTTCCTGGGGGCAGATCTGGTCGGGATCTGTCCGGTCCATCCCAACCTGGTCTATTCACACGAATACAATCTTTTCACGAAAAAACATTACCCCATCGATCTGCCGGACAATCATTCATCGGCCATCGTGATGGCCATTGAAATGAAGCATGAAGAAATAGCCCACTCTCCGAATGCCATCGGCGGCGCTGCCACCGGATTGGGTTACTCAAGAATGGCATTTGTTGCCAACCTTGTCGCTAACTACATACGAGGCCTGGGCTACCAGGCCGCTCCCTCCGGAAACGATACCGCCCTGTCCGTTCCCCTGGCAATCGCCGCCAGCCTCGGTGAATTGGGACGGATGGGAATGCTGGTGACGGAAAAATTTGGCCCACGGGTCAGAATCTGTAAGGTATTCACCGATATGCCCCTGGCTCCGGACACTTATAGACCCTTCGGTGTAACCGAGTTCTGCATGACTTGTAAGAAATGCGCCAAACACTGCCCGTCTCAAGCGATCAGCAGCGGAGACCCAACGATGTCAGGGGAATCGATCTCCAATCATTCCGGCATCCTCAAATGGTATATCAATCCGGAAAAATGCTACAAATTTTGGGTTAAAAATTGGTTGGACTGCACCAATTGCATAAACGTTTGCCCATTTAACAAACCGCCGGGATTGCTACACGATACCACACGAAATGTTATTCGAAATACGAGTGCATTCAATCGCTTTTTCGTTTGGGTCGACGACCTGCTCGGGTACGGCAAACCGTTCCACACAAAAAGTTATTGGAACATGTAGTACCTGAATTTTGCATGAATCCAGGTAGTCGTAGAGATCATCAACCCATACCAATACCCAATGGGCGAAAGGAGGTGTTCTAAAAATCAACTTAATAATTTTTATTTGATACTAGGCGTGAATTAAAAAAAAGGAGACATACAATGAGGAAAGCAAAGAAAATAGTGGTATTGGGGATTTTTTCTATATTTTGTATCGGTCTTTTGCTGGGCCTCCATCCGACAGCAGGCCATTGCGAAAAAATTGAACTTTCATTGGCCAATGAAGCACCCCCGTTTTTCGTTTACACCATGGTCTCAAATGAATTCAAAAAATTGCTGGAAGAAAAAGTTGGCGACAAGGTCACCGTTAAGGTCTACCCTTCCGGTCAACTGGGAGGAGAAAAAGACACCCTTGAAGGTATGATGATCGGAACCGTGGACATGGCCATTGTTCAAAGCTCACTGCTTGGGCTTTGGGAAAAGCAAATGGTCTATGTCGACGTGCCCTATCTATACCGCAGCATCGACCATGCCATGAAAGTCATCAACGGTCCCATCGGAAAATCGATCAACAAGAAAATGGAAAAACACGGCATCATGGTGCTGGCCGGGATGAATCTCGGGTTCCGTAGCATGTACAACAGCAAGCGCCCGATTTACAAGCCGGAAGATGTCGCCGGGATGAAGTACCGTGTTATCCAGAATCCCCTGTATGTGGATACGATCAATTCCTGGGGCGCCAAAGCCACCCCGATGAATTTCGGGGAAGTCTACACTGCACTCCAGCAGGGAGTCATCGATGCCGCCGGTTTGGAGCCGTATTCCTATGAAATCATGAAGCATTATGAGCCGGCCCCTTATTTTTCGATCAGCGATCATAAATACCAGGCCTTCTTTTTGACCATGTCGAAAAAGAAATTCGATGCCTTGCCGGGCGATGTGCAGCAGGCAATTCTGGATTCGGCCGAGAAGGTAATTCCCCTGGGGGTTAAAATCACCACCGATATCGATTACCGCATCATCGGCAAGCTGGTGCGCGAAAACAAGGTGCTCTTCAATGTGGTGGATAGGGAAGCCTTTATGAAAGCGTCACAAGGTGTTACTGAAAAATACTCCAAAATCGTCGGGCTGGATATCATTGAACAGATAAAGGCGGTCGAGTAATTCGGTATCCCACGGGAAAACTGCCAGAGGGCGTTCAAGGTCGGCTTAAAGCATTTACTACCTCATGAGTTTTACCTAACGTTGCAGCATTTGGGAATACTAAGAAGATCATAGAGGAATGGATTCTAATTTAAAAAAAATAAGAAACAGAAGATCGAATCCATTCAACATTCAGTGTCCTTGTGGGAAAAAATAGTACAGCTAATATGTTGCCGTAATTATGAATAGGAGCACTTAGATACTGGTGAGCTTGACGCACGTCGCCGAGTTTAAGCCGCTGCCGCAATCTAGGCATCCACCCACACTGCCGTTTAATCAGCCAGAGGTTGTAATGAATCTATTGGACGGAATCAGCCGGCGTTTAAACCAGACCATGAAATTTTTAGCGGGGTTTTTAATTGCGGCAATGACCATTCTGGTTTTTCTCCAGGTCATTTTCCGATATCTTTTGGATGCCCCCCTTGACTGGTCTGAAGAGATGGCCAGTTTCGCATTTGTTTGGATGGCACTGTTGGGTGCCAGTGTCGGCCTAAAAAACGATGAGCATCCCCGCCTCGATATTTTTTACCAGGTTTTCCCGGACTGGGCAAAAAAGCTCTGCAGTCTCATAATCAATCTGGCCATCTTATTTATGCTGATGGTACTCTTTATCTTTGGGCTCAAGCTGACAATCGCCATGCAGATGCAACGGACTGCCGCATTAGGGTATTCAATTTCTTATGTTTACGTGGTACTTCCCCTCTCCGCCATCATTATGTTCATTCATGTTTTAGTGAAAACCGTCCAGCTGATATCCAATTCTAAAGCTGAGGAGATAGAGCCCCGATGACGGTTACTCTTTTCACTATATTTTTTTTCCTGCTCGTGATCGGCGCACCCATCGTCTTTGCTATCGGCGCGGGTACCGCCCTCTCACTTCTGGTCGGGGGAATTCCCATGGCCATTTTGCCGCAAAAGATTTTCTCCGGTTTGGCGCATTTTCCCTACCTGGCCGTGCCGCTTTTTGTTCTGGCCGGCATGCTGATGGAAACCGGCGGTATTTCCAAACGCATCGTTGATTTATCCAATGCCATGGTGGGGCATATTCGCGGCGGCATGGGCATGGTGGTGATGGTGGCGACTATCTTCTTTTCCGACATATCCGGCTCTTCGGCCGCGGATACTGCCGCCATCGGAAGTGTCATGATTCCCCCGATGAAAAAGCGGGGGTACAATCCCAGCTTTGCTGCAGCCCTGGTCACATCGGCCGGCGGCATGGGTGTGTTGATCCCCCCCTGTTTGACCATGGTGGTCTTCGGCAGTCTTACAAATACATCTGTCGGTGCCCTGTTTCTGGCCGGCTTTGTGCCGGGCATCGGCATGGGCCTGCTTCTGATGCTGCTGACATATGTTATTGCCCGTAAAAAGAATTTTCCCATGGAAAAGCGTGCGACATTTAAGGAGCTGCTGATTGCCGCGAAGAGGTCATTTCTTTCGCTATTCATGGGTGTTATTATTCTAGGCGGCATTATTCTGGGCATCTTCACTGCCACGGAGGCTGCGGCCGTGGCAGTCATGTACGGCTTCTTTTTGTCCGTCATTTTTTACAGGGAAATTAAGCTATCTCAAATACCTGAAATTTTGTGGAAATCCGCTGTCATTTCCGGCGTCGTCATGCTGGTCGTAGGCATTTCGTACGCTTTTGGCTGGGTGATTGCCAAAGAACAGATCCCCATGAAACTGGCCACTTTCATGATCAATATGCCGGGTGGGAAGCTTGTATTTCTTTTAGCCGTTAATGTTCTTCTGCTGGCCATGGGGATGTTCTTCGATGCATCGCTGTCCGTCGTCATCCTCGTTCCGATCCTGTTTCCGGTGGCCGTCAAGCTTGGCATCCACCCCGTGCACTTCGGCACCTTTGTGGTGATGAATCTCGGCATCGGATTCACGACTCCGCCGTTCGGACTTTCGCTGTTTATTGCGTCCAGCATTGCCAAGGTTCCCATAAGCTCGGTAATCAAACCGATTGTACCCTATATTCTAACAATGATTGCTTTTCTGCTCGTTGTCACCTATGTACCCTGGTTTTCCATGATTTTACCAAAGATATTCATGGGATATTAACCATAGAAAAATTCTTTTCGCCATGAGGAGTTAGCAGCAGTTCCTTTGGAAAAGAGAAAGAAGATAAGGAGGCGGTTTAAATGATAAGAGATTTTCCTCGATCAGATTTGACACCTAGCTACTCCATCTCACAGGTATTAAAAGGCGGCTGGCAGTTATCTGAAGGCCATAGTCAGATGATTGATGAACAGCAGGCCATTGAAGATATGCGATCTTTTGTGGAAGCCGGCATTACCACATTTGATTGTGCTGATATATACGCCGGGGTTGAGGAGTTAATCGGTAAATTCCTTAAAAAATACAAAAGTGCCTTCGATTCCGGAGAACTTCCTGCAGTTCAGGTGCATACTAAATGTGTTCCCGATTTAGATGAACTGCCAATACTTACCAAAGCCAAAACGGAGGCTCTTATTGACCGTTCATTGAAACGTATTGGTGTTGAACGACTGGATCTTGTACAATTTTACTGGTGGGATTTATCTATTCCAGGATATTTAGACCTGGCTCAGCATATGGCTGAATTGCAGAAGGCAGGAAAGATTCGCTATATTGGCGTGACTAATTTCGATGCCGTCCATCTAAAAGAGATTTTAGATGAGGGGGTCCAAGTGGTTTCTAACCAGGTTCAATACTCGGTTCTTGACCAACGGCCGGAAAAGGATATCTTAGAACTCTGTAAACAGCACGATATTAAGTTGCTTGGCTATGGAACCCTTGCGGGCGGGTTCTTAACTGAGCGCTATCCTGGAGTGATAGAGCCGAATGAGCCCTTAGAGAATCGTTCTCTAACTAAATATAAGCTAATCATTGATGAATTCGGTGGATGGAATCTTTTTCAGGAACTCCTGGTATGCCTGAAAGCCGTAGCCGATAAATACAGGGTAGGCATTTCAGAAGTGGCAATCAAATACGTGCTGCAAAAACAATTGGTTGCAGGGGCCATCGTGGGGGCGCGTAACAGCAGGCATATAGAGAGAATTAGAATACTCAATACATTTGAGCTTGATAAACATGACCTTAATGATATTGGCGATGTAATTTCAAAGTCGAAAGGTCCTAAAGGCAACGTCTATGATATGGAACGTCAAAAAGATAGCAAACACGCGAAGATTATGAAATACAATCAAAATAAATTAGTTATGGCCGATAAAAATACAGCCGACATTTAACCGCATTTTAACGACAATTTGTTTTTGTAAATGTCGATTGCTGATCTACACTTTTACTGGCTTTTCATTCTCATCTTCTGCCAATTGTATATTTGTCAGTGTATTCTATAACTAATTGAATTAAAATAGTATTGTGTATTGATAGCCGTAATATCAAACTTTGGGGCAGGCTTAAAATTATGGGTTGGGATGGCAAATCCACAGTTTTCGTGCCGCCACATTATTGTAGATTGGCAGAAGCAATGTAAAATTTGATGATTTATGGATGTCGATTTCTAATCCATACTTTTCACTGATTTTTATTCACGTGAGTCATCCATTGTATATTTGTAAGCACGATCTACAAGCAGCAATGGATAAAGAAGATTGTGGAACTAATAGCCCCAATCTCACCCCCAGGTATTCTATATGGATTTCGTATAATGCTATATATAGTTCTATGTTCTATTTTTTTTAGGTGGTAAAAATAATCTCTGTTGCGCTCAAACATTATCAAATTATCAATAAATATTAACTTTATTTGGAAGTGTATAATTCCACTGATCAAATTAACAAATCGGCTTTTTAACTTTTTCCCCAAACTATGCTTTCAGTAATAGTTTTTCTTACCCTTGGGTCGAATTTGACATCATATTATTTGATCCATGCAGGCGCTTATTCGGCAAAAAGATATAAATTACCTCTTTAGCCATGGTATGCTCTCCTACTTTTTTCTTACTTTTTCCGCGCGGTAGCAAAGGCTTCCAATGCTTCAGCAAAACATTCAAACGGAGCGGCCGTGAGACCAGCACCAATTTGCCCTACACCTGGGTTTTTATGCGCAATGCCAGTATTGATGACCGGAGTGATTTCGGTTTCACAAACTTTACGAATGTCAATTCCCAACGGCGTTCCTCTAAAATTCAAATTGGGAATGTTAAAGCTCTCATGCTCGGCTGCAGTAATTTCATACATTTTCATCGTCGTTTCCTTGGCAAACTCTGGTGTGCCGCCAATGTATTGAACAACAGCAGGCGCACCCGCCATAGCAAAAGAACCCAGTCCGGCGGTTTCGGTAATGGCAGAATCCCCGAGATCCGGATTTGCATCGTCCGGACCGTATCCTGGAAAATAGACGCCTTCAACCATGGGCGCCGGCGCAGTAAACCATTGATCACCCAATCCGCTGACTCTGATGCCGGATTCACTTCCATTGCGGGCTATGGCAGTCACGATGGTTGAATCCGGAATTCCATGACCGGCATCCAGCATAGCTTTGCATCCCGCCATGACACTATTGAGAACAAAATGTTGAGCACTATCAATAAAGACCGCTGCTTTCTCAACTTCCACGGGTGTCCCAACCGCAGCCAGATGCGGAAATAATGCAACCAGAAAAAGCGGGTTGCTTGCCTTGTTGCGGTTGTGAAGCTCGTCGCCCATCTGTACTGACTGGGAGATAATATTCTTTATATCAATACCACCTGACCGATTGATGGCTTTTTTAAGCAAGGGGGCAAGCTCCTTATTCATCCAAGCCAGCTTGGCCATCACCTCGTCATCATATGCGCCGTGACGGAGCACTTTACCTACCCCCATGTAAAGGTTAGAGTAAGTTTGGATATCGTATTTGTCGTTTCGCACTACATTGACAGCCATGGAAGGTGTTATAATACCTGACATGGGACCGATGGCAGAGTGATGGTGGGTTGAATCGAATTGTAGATCTCCGCTGGCGGCCAGTTCGGCTGCCTCATCGGGGGTTTTGGCCCAGCCCTCATACATACAAGCGCCGATTATGGCCCCTCGCATGGGACCGCACATTTTATCCCATGTTACGGGGGCCCCGGCATGCAGTACGGATCGTTCTCCCATTCCGGGTACCACATCGCGGGCTATGTCAATATCCACCAGGATTGCAGTGCTTTCCTGAATGCGTTTTATACACTCCCGATTTGCTGATCCTATTCCCATTTTTTCCTCCTTTACAGCATTCTATTATTTTTAAATTCATCACTGGATGTAGCTCAAACGATTTTCCCATATTCTTAGGACTTAAGCTAATTTGATCTCAATGGCTGCTCCCAGCAGTCGCAACTCCTCATCATTGGCAGTACCGTCATCCCAGCGCAACATTATGAATTCCCCGGCTCCTCCAATTGCTGTTCGGGGAGCATGCCACACACCCGCATAATAGTTTACGGTTTGAGATCCTTCGGCAGCAAAAGCTCTCAGTTCAGATAAAATTGGTTCTCCGTCATTGGTAGATGGACACACAACGACCAAGTGTCGGGTACCGTTCAGCGGCACAAAGATTTGATGTGAATAAGGATGCCTCTCCATGGCTTCGATGGAAACAGGCCCTTTCACCGGATTAATA
The DNA here is from genome assembly GCA_945787595.1 of uncultured Desulfobacterales bacterium. Next base: position 9,146 of record CALZJV010000019.1, read on the forward strand.
TGCAGATATGTTAGGTTGAGCTTGGCCTCAGCTCGATGATTCTCAATTTTGGCTGCAAAAGCAACTCGCTCGGGCGTTTTGCCGTTGCCCATGATGACTTGCCCGAAGGGTGAAAATGACTCCGGTTTTAGAGGGTTGGCATTTATGTTCATTGCTGTTCTCCTGTAATCCTATTGCCGGGTTTAAATTCTTTGCATTCTTGAACCAGCCATCTCGCCGTTCGCAACAGCTGGCCGTCACAACCTCGGGCAGCAGTCAGCTGCACTCCAAGCGGCATACGGTTTTGACCTGCCAATAGTGGCAGACTAATGGCCGGAACACCACACAGGGTCCAGATCGTGCAGAAAATGGGGCTTCCGGTTGATTCAAGTCCGATGGGCGCTTCTCCTGTAGCTGCAGGCGTGAGGATGGCATCATATGAATCGAATATGCCCTTTAAAGCATCGTTAAAAACAGGAATTTGCTCAACTGCAGATATATAGTCCGTTGCTAAGTACTTTTGCCCTTTCTCGATAAGGGTGCAAAGTTCGGCACTGATTTTTGCTTTACCGTTTAAGTACAGCCGAGCATAGCTATTGGCCAGATCTGACAACATGATAGTCCTATGGCATTGAACAGCACTTTCGAAAATATCTGCAAGCTCAACCTCTACAGCACATGAGCCCAGTTTTTCGATAAATTGCAGAAAAGCCGTTTGGGTGTCTTCAGAGGCTTCATGCCAGACCGGACTTTTTATAAAAGCCAAACGCGGAGGGGTGGGTGGTTCCTGCATCGCTGTGGCAAGCAAATGAGGACGCGACCGGGGTTTTAGATCGGGATCCCAGTGATCAAACACAGCAAGTTGCTCGGCAAGCAGGGCCGTGTCCTCAACGCTGCGGGCAAAGACACCGATTTGATCCAGGTGATACGATTGATGCAAAACACCATGACGGGAAATTAGGCCATGGGTGGGCTTGTACCCATAAACACCACAAAAAGACGCCGGCCGCACGACGGAGCCGTTAGTCTGCGTGCCAAGGGCCAGAGGAACCATGTCCGCAGCTATCGCCGCCGCCGAACCGCTTGATGACCCGCCGGGTGTGCGGTGGGGATCATGGGGATTGGTAGTCTTGCCTGGTGAATAAACCGCCAGCTCGGCTGTGACCGTTTTTCCCATAATGACCGCACCAGCCCTGCGAAGCAAAGACACTACCGTGGCGTCCACAGTCGGTTGACGTCCGGCATGTAAAACAGTACCATTTTCAGTCGGCATATCGGCCGTATCAAAGATGTCCTTAATGCCCACCGGAATCCCGTTCAGCGGTCCAATATCCTTACCTTCGTGACGAGCAAGATCTGCATTTTGGGCTTGTTCCAACGCATAGTCCGGATCCAGGTATTGCCAGGCACCGACTTTATCTTCGATTTTGGCGATGAGATCAAGACATTCTTGAACCAGTTCTACCGAAGTGAATTTACCCTCGTGCAGTGCTGACACCATCTGGAATGCATTCATCTGAACTAAATCCATTTGTTTCTCCCGAGGTCCAATTATGTAGCTTACATTGGAGGAACTAAAACAATTTGTTTTTATCGACTATCTGCTTTCCGAAGTTGTCTCAAGAAATTCAATGGCCGCCTGGACACCGCCCTTATTAAAGGGCGTATCCGAACGCAAAAGGCCCATTTCCACACCAGCCAAAGTGCCGATGAGAGAAAGGTCGTTGAAATCGCCAAGATGACCAATCCTAACTGCTTGGCCATGTTGCACCAAAGGGTGGAAAAATGGCCTGTTTCAAACATCAAAACTTTGTCACCCGGAGAAAGGGTGTTAACCAGAGCGGCTTCCCAGGCACCGGTACCCGAAGACGGAAAAATGACAGCCGACCCTGAAGTTTGAAAGATCCGCTTGATGTTTTCTAATACCTCCAGTGTGAGCCGCGCAAACTCAGATCCACGATGGTCAATGGTCGGGCGACTCAGGGCACGTAAAACCCGACCCGGAACATTGGTCGGTCCGGGAATTTGAAGAAAGTGACGACCAGCTTTATACATGATTATGCAATCCTCCTTTATGACGATAATCACTAATGGGTGTTGATGATCACTTATTAAAAAGATCTCCTATTTGTTGTCTTTAAAGTGTCCGATCTATACCTGAAAATCACCTAATAAATTCTATCGGTTCATTCCTTCTGGGGTTTCTATATGGCGTTTCGATTGAGCCCAGCTTGTTGGGCGTACTTGGGATCAATAGTAAGTCCTTTCACCGGATTTCTAAGAACGCCGATTCCTTCAATTTCAGCCTCAATGATATCACCTGGGTAAACAGGGCCCGCCGGTGGGGTTGAGCTTGTAATGACATCACCGGCTTCCAGAGTTATGAAGGTTGTTACAAACTCAATAATCTCACCAAATCCAAAATCCATAAAGGACGTACTGGATTCGCACTCGACTGTTCCGTTCCGACGCCTGATGGTTTTCAGGTTGTAAATATCCTGCGGCATCTCATCGGGTGTCACCACCCATGGGCCCATCGGGGCAAAAGTATCCATATTTTTACCCCACGGTTTGAGCTCTCTGTTGGTTGCTTCAAATGCGCGACCTGTCATGTCGTTGAGGATGGTATAGCCAAAGATAACGTCATCAGCCCTATCTCGCGGAACATTTTTACACCGCTTTGAAATGATACAGGAAAGTTCCCACTCATGATAAACAGCACCATAGCCTTCAGGCAGGTAAATGGTCTCCTCATGGCCAATAACAGCCGAAGGCGATTTGAAAATAAGAAGCGGAACCGGGGAGGCCGAGATTCCAAGCATATCTCTATAATCCCTGTAATTATTTCCGGTAGCCACAATTTTAGGCGGTCGGTGAATCGCCGTAAAATCTACTCCAGGCAGATTATAGATATAGTCCGGAGCCTGATCCCTTGTTTTATATGCATGCATTAGCGCTCTTTTAGTGGCGATCTGAGATAATTCACCTTTTTCCAGATAATGAACCAAATCAGATGGAAGTTCATATTCAGCCCGTTGCTGAGGATCTGCTTCTCCTGATGCTTCGAGCCGGGAAGCATATGCACCAGTCAGATCAATGGCAGCATCGCCATCAAAGACAACTAACGATTTACGACCTTTCTGTAATACACTGCCAATTTTCATACTTATCTCCAGATTTTACTCACAGAGTGTGATACGAAAAGCTCATTTCCTTTTATACTGATGTACTCATCAGTGTAAGGTATCTAACTTTCGATGCCCGCTATCGCAATTTCTTATATCCAACTCTTCAAGCAGCCGACATCGGAATGAAAAGGCGGGCCATATTGCTTAGTCATCGTCGTCAAGACTGACCAGGAGCGCAGTTAACCGCGAATTGCCCCCTGTTGGAGGACGCCAATCCATTTGAACGACTTCTACTTCGTCAGATCGCAATTCGTCCGCAAATATTTCAAGGCCTATATTAATGATCCGCAGCTCATCTTCAAAAATGTTTTTCGAGGTCATAGATTGTCTCCCAGCAATGTATCGGAGAGTTCAGGTTTTACAAGCAGTGCGGTAAAACGGGCCGCTTCGGCGTTTGTTGAAAAAAGCTCGATCCCTGCTTCTTGCAGTTTCGTTGCTTGACCCCCGATCTCTTGAGGATCCATTGATGTCCCGACGATAGCGGCGACACCCCGAAGATACCGTCCGTCCGCCTCCGCCCTTAACCTGGCTTCTTTAAAAGCGTCGGCAAGCGGCTGAGCTGGGTCAGGGTGCGAGGCTTTTCCCAAAACCAGATCAAGCAAAATGATGGCGACCGTGGAGGACATGCCCGCTTCCAGGATAAATTCTGTTCTCTTCTGCGGATCGATCATCGGATGCGGTTGACCGACTGTGAATTCATCCGCACCAAGATCCAGGATACTGTGAGAGATATTTTCAGGGCTCCCAACCCGGTTGTAGGCTACCTGGCCCAGCAGTGGCTTCAAAATCAAGTGTGCCTCTGCGGCAAGCGTTCCACCTGTATACAACCCCATGACAGTACCAGCACCGGCAGGCCTCTGCACTTGCGCAGCCGCAAGGTGCTTGCGCACCGCCTCTGGATTGTTGAAATTTCGTGGAGACCAATCTCGTCCGTAAAGAGCAGCAACGGCGGCTTCAGCAGCTGCATCAAGTGTGGATACCCAAACAGTTTTACCGCCGTCAGAACCCGAAGCCCCGAGGCAGCAGGCAATCGTCGGCTTCCTGATTTTTTCGAGAAGGGCTTGAAGTTTCAGGGTGACCTCCGGGTCGGGTGGCTTGGAAATGAGCACGATCACTTCCGTTTTCGGATCGGATGCCAGCTTTTCTAAAGCATAAAATGTCATCGCACCCTCCAGCTCAGCCGACAGGTCTCTACCTCCCACACCGATACCGTGGGAAATGCCTTCGCCCAGCTCGGCCACCCGGGATACCACCGCCTGAAGGCCTGTGCCAGAGGCAGCCACACAGCCAACCCGACCATTAGGTACACGATTTGCGAAGCCAAGACCTGTTCCATTGAGATACGCCGTCCCGCAATCCGGTCCCATACACAGCAACCCGCGTTTCAGGGCTTCCTGTTTGAGTTCTATTTCATCCGCCAAAGCGACATTATCGCTGAAAAGGAACACATTAAGTCCACGTCGCAAAGCCCGCATTGCCTCAAATTTGGCGTATGCTCCCGGAACAGAAATACACGCCAGGTTGGCATCCGGCATGCGTCGAAGTGCGGAATCAAGTGTACGCGGTTTGAATTCTGTCGACTCTTCAATTGCACGCCTGCGCTCTAAAATGAGTTCGCGCGCCTTCGTCAGGCCGGTCTCTGCATCTTCTTTTTTTTCTGCATCGATGGTAATAATCAGGTCGTTGGGGCCAGCCTTCCGTCCCTCGTCAGTGCTCAAACCAATCTGATTGAGAATACCCTGATTTGCCGGCGTTCCCATGAACGCACCTGCCTGTCGCACACCGGGCAGCAAACGCACCTTTGCCGCTATAGCCATCAGAATCACCGAGTCCTGATAAAATGATTCCATTATCACTGTTTTAAGTGGCATTTCTAATCTCCCGAAATTCTTACAGCACCGCCAGAACGCGAATGTTGATTTTCCAGGTAACATTTATAAACCAACGCGATACCCGCCATCGCATCCCACCCGGAAGTGTGACCGATCCGCCCCAAAGCCATCAGACAATCCGGCAGTCCGGCAATATCGTTTGAAAATAATGCACGAATCATCATGTGGATCTGTGCCGAACCGGAACCCCGGGCCGACCATTTCAAGTGGGCAAAGCTGATTTTATTGGTACGTTGCTTCGCTGCAGGCAGCAACCAGTCCCAAAGCTCATGGGCGATGTCGCCTAGTTTCAGGCTGTGTATCGCGATTAATGAACCGCCTAACATGTCGTCACCGGAAGGTGTCAATCCCGGCCCTAATCCCAACAGCGATTTTATTTCGGAGGGCGGCATTCGATCGACCTGGCCGTTCAATCTCTCTACGAGCCAGGATTTCAGATACGCGGCACCATTTAAGAACGCTCCCTGAAATGCCGTAATGGCTGCGGGTTCCGGGTTTTCCTTCTTAGGATTTCCTATGAGTCCGGGAATAAGATACCCTAAACTATCTTGCGGGGCGTGGCAGGGAGCAAATTTTTTAATCAGCGCCAGCCCACCGGATAAGCCTTCATGGCGCCGGTAGTTACAAACCGCCGGAGGCCGCCATCTTAGCGCCCCAATGAGATCAAAAACAAAACGATCCGCAATTTGCAGCGTACGGCCGTCAAATGTAACCGCAGCATCCTCTTTCAGCCCAGTATCCAGCCAGTTTATTTCCAGAGGAAATCGGTATAGGGCATTGAGCGGCCCCGCCCCCATCGACAGCGGGCCTAAAAAAACGAGATCACCTTTTGTATTTTGAATGTAAAAACTGTGCCGGAAAATTGCCAATACGCGCCAGCAAATACCTGACAGCAGCGCTTGCCGAGTACCCTCGCCGAGAAGTTTTACCAAAAAATACATCCTCGACGGTTTCAAGAAATCGGATGAACCCTGTTCGCATGTGGTTTGCATTTTAATCGTCATCGGGGAGGATATGGGTACCGGTTTTCCTGGCCAAGGCGTCCATAGCCTGATCAAGATGCGCGATGATTACCCGCTTTCCACCCCCTTCAATGAAACGGATGGCGGCTTCAACCTTAGGGCCCATACTACCTGCCGGAAAATGACCTTCACCAAAATATGCATTCAACTCGCTGGTCGATACCTGTTCCAAATCCCGCTGCTGCGGAGTTCCGAAGTCAATCGACACATGGGAGACCGCTGTTAACACCATCATCACATCAATTTCCAAAACATTGGCCATCAGGGCGGATGTGAGATCTTTGTCGATTACAGCCTCGATGCCGTGCCGAACACCGTTGTGCGACCTGGTGACCGGTATGCCACCCCCGCCTCCTGCAATGACCACAGCACCCTGTTTGGTCAGTGCTTCAATCAGAGATATATCCACAATGTGCCGGGGTAGAGGAGAGGGTTGAACCTGACGCCAGCCGCGTCCGGCATCCTCGCGCATGTTCCAGCCAAGTTCTTTTGAAAGCTCGTGAGCTTCTTCCTCGGAAAAGAAGTAACCCACCGGTTTGGTTGGATTGCTGAACGCCGGATCCTGAGGATCCACCTCGACCTGGGTCAGCAGACAGACCACATGACGTTGGTTGTCAACCTCCCTTAAAGCATTCTCGAAGGCCTGCATCAGAAGATAGGCGATGCCTCCTTGACTGTTGGCTACGCATATATCCAGGGGCATCGGGACAACGCGTTTTCGTGCCAGCGCCTGGCGCATCAGGACTTTGCCGACGCCCGGTCCATTGCCATGGGTAATGATCAGATCATTGTCCAATTCCATCACCGGCCGCAGGGCGCGTCCGGCCTCAGCTGCATAGGCAATCTGTTCATCCGCCGTCCCTTTAATACCGGCCGGATGAATTGCGTTGCCGCCGATCGCGATTAAAAGACGCTGGGGAATAGTGTCTAACTTTGACATAGATCCTACTTTCTCTGCGAATTGACTCCGTATTAAATCATTTTAGTCGGCAGCCAGAGCACGATTTTGGGAAAAAGCATCAACAGCAGCAGAAACGTCAGCATGATGAAAACAAACGGCAGGGCACCCCAGATGGTGTCGCTCAGGCTGCCCTCATCTCGCCGCACGCCCTGGATCACGAAAAGGTTCATTCCAACCGGCGGTGTGATCATTGCAATCTCACTGACCAAAACGATAAAAATTCCGAACCAAATCGGATCACCCCCGACGGCCGTCACAATCGGATAGGCGATAGGAATTGTGGCCACCTGAATGGACAGTACATCCAGGAAACAGCCCAGCACTAAGTAAAAACCGATTAAAACAAACAAAAGTTGCGTCAACGAAAGGTTCATGGATGCGACCCACTTGGTCAGCAACTGCGGCACACCGAGCAGGGTAAGTGTGAGGTTGAGAACAAATGCCGCAGTAATTATCAGCAGGATCATACCCGTTAACTGCGCGGTCCGGATGAAACAGGGATGCAGAACTTGCAGTGTCAATTTACCGCGCATAAGAGCAAAAATAAGAGCAGTGATGACACCCAGTGAAGCCGATTCGGTCGGCGTGGCAATGCCGAAATAAATGCTGCCCATCACAACGACAAAAATAACCAGCGGCGGAAACAATTCCCCCAAAGCAGCCGCTCGCTCACTCCACAGTACCTGCTCTTCTTTGAGGCTGTGGCGGACCTTCCAGCTCGCGACAAGGATATAAAGCATAAAAGCCGATGACAGCATCACGCCCGGAATGATCCCAGCTACGAACAACTTACTGATGGAGTTGTTGGTCAAACTGCCGTAAACCAACAATGCGATACTGGGTGGAATAAGAATGCCGAGCGTGCCGCCGGCAGCCAGGGATCCTAAAGCCAATTTCTTGGAATAGCCTCTTTCATCAAGTGCCGGTAAGGCAACCGTGCCTACCGTGGCAGCGCAGGCCACCGAAGAACCGGTGGTCGCAGAAAAAAGAGCACAGCTTCCAATGTTGGTGTGAAGCAGGCCACCTGGCATCCCGGTCATCAATACACTTAAGCCCTTGTACATGCCATCTGCGATGCCAGTTCTTAAGAGCAACTCACCCATGAGAATAAACAGTGGCACACAAGTTAAAATGTTGTTGTTCTGAACACCCCAGAGGACATTTCCGATCGTCTCGAAGAAAGGAAATCCATACGCTATCATTCCGCCGGCCGTTCCCATGACCAGCATGACGACCGCAATTGGCAGGCCAAGCAGCAACAGACCGAGTCCGATAAGAAAAGCGACAAATATGGTGCCTACGTCCATAGTTCTATCCCCTCACACGATCAACGCCTCGCGGCATCCTCGATTTCTTCTTGCAGCTCTTCTTTGGTTGCTTTGGGCTGGAAATCTTCAAGCAGAACATCCATCCGTTTGGTTAGCAGAAGTTTCGTCGCCCGCAGTGCCAGAAAAACCGAGAGCAGCGCAAATAAAAGCAGGCCGGCGTACCAAGCTCCTTGAGGATAGATCAGGGGCGTGACCCAGGGCGTCGGTGCGGTACTGTGGTATTCGGCCGTATCGCGCAAAATTCCATAACCGGTCCAGGCCAGCGTAATACCGAAGAACGCCAGGGTTACGGCCGACAACCAGTTTAGCAACGCTTGGACTTTTGCTGACATACGGTAGTGCAGGATATCGATGCGCATATGATTGCGACCAACCAAAGCTACGCAGAATGACAAACACGATCCCACGGCCAGAACATATCCGCCGAGTTCATCGGCGCCTTGAAGCGACATGCCAAATACTTTGCGCAAAATGGTCTCGGCACCGACGAAGATCGAAAGACATAAACACAAGTAACCAAAAATGATGCCCAAAACATTGGAGGTACCTTTTAACAAGTTCATTGCATCTCACCTTGAAAAGGGTTCAGCCTAATAGTAATGGCCCCCCGAAGCATCTTGTGGCTTGCGGCAACACTGGTGCCGGACCTCCGAAGGGGCCGTGTAGAGCCCTCCTATTTAGCCCCAACGATCGGACCGAGTACTTCTTTCCATTTATCTGAACAGCCCGGCAAACTCTTATCACACACCTTGGACCAGGCCGGATATGAAATTTCCATAACGGCCTCACTCACCAGCTTCAGATCTGCATCGGTAACCGGCACCTCTACCAGATTATACTTGGTGACGGTCTCGCATGGCTCCTTGCCGACATTGCAGCGCAGCGCGTCATTAAAAATCTCTTCTGAATATGACCAGATATCTTCGCAAAGCTTATCAAAGGCAGCCTGCATTTTCTTTTGCTGATCAGGCGTGAGCTTATTCCAGGTTTTTAGGTTGATGGCATAACCGTTGAATCCAATCTGAAATCCGATCGGCATAAAATATTTGGTGACCTCTGGCCAACCAGCGGTGTTGGCTGAACTGGCACCCGTGATGGCGGCATCCACAACACCTCGGGCCAGGGCCTGTTGCACTTCCGAAAAGCCAATTGGTACCGGTACAGCGCCAAGGCTTTCAACAAACTGAGCAAGGCTCTGGTCGTATACCCGAACCTTCAAACCTTTAATGTCAGCCAGACTTTTGATTTCAACTTTGGAGAAAAGCACCTGCGGACCGAATGGCCAGAGTCCCAGAAGGCGGGAATTGAATCGTTTCCTGAGCCGTTCGTCGAAATAGGGTTTGTAAGCGTCGTATACTTTGCGGGCCATTTTATAATCAGGATTTAAACCGACAAGGTCTTGTCCCAGCAAAAAAGGTTCATCACGCGCGGCCTGTGCAGTCCGGATTGAAACAATGTCAAAGAGACCATTTTTCAGCACGCGCAAGGTCTCCTCAGATTTCATGCCGGTAACATCAATAGGTTTGTAGTTGGCCTTAATATCAAGCCCGGTGTTGACAGCAAAATTCTCAAAAAAGGGTTGCTCCTTGTTTTTCTGGATTAAGCCTGTTGCCAAGGGCTGCCCCAGAACTTTGATATTCATTTGGGCTGTGGCCGGACTGCTCAAAATGAGACAACCAAACGCCACGATCGCGATTAAACATAAAACCTTCTTGATGAATTCCATGATAGCCTCCTTAGGTGATTGAATAATTGGGTTTGGGTGAGTAAAAATTTGCTTCGGATAACGGTTTTGCTAAAATCATCAACTCACTAGATCTATTCGAATTTCCGGAATGGCGTCTAATTATAATTGGTGCCGGCAGCAGGTTAGCGAGATGGTTGAAATGTTGATGTCGGTGCCCGCAGTGACCGAAAATCAATGACATCCTCATTTCAGTTATCCGGGTACTCACCATTTGGGCGGAATTTAATATATGGAAATTCTGAAGGGTGGTAAATCGGGAAAAACCTGATTCTTGATGTTAAATGCTCCTATTTTTCAATAGGGAAATTCCTCATGATGCGTCGGATCATTCGTGCAGACATCAAACGGAAAGGAGGCCTGTTGGATTTAGGATCATAGCCGAAATCACCTGTAATAAGAAGGGGTTGTTATGGTGATGCATCAGTGGAATTTTTGGATATTTTATATCCATGTGAAACGGTTAACCAGTTATCATGAATAAGGCATCAGATTTGTGGATGTTACCCATCCAAGCTGATCAATCCTTTGCGGATAGCATACTGGGTCAGCTCGGCAATATTTCGTATATCAAGTTTCTCCATAATATGAGCCTTGTGGCTTTCGACGGTTTTAATGCTGATGTGAAGCAGCCGAGCAATTTCCCGGTTGGCATTTCCTTCGGCAATTAGCTGTAAAACTTCTCTTTCCCGGACGGTCAGCTTCATGTAATACTCATCTTCTATCACTGCCTGCCCCCCACTTTGAACAAATCCTTCGATGACTTTCTTAGAGATTGCGGGGCTTAAAAAAGACTCATCCCGATACACGGATTGAATTGCTGAGATGAGTTCGTTGGGCGCTGAACGTTTGATCAGATATCCGGAAGCACCGGCTCTTAGGGTTTCAAAAATATATTCTTCGTTATCGTGCATGGTAAGAATCAGTATTTTCAGTTTGGGGAATCGCTTTTTCAACTGGCGGGTGGTATCCAGACCGTTTAATCCGGGCATCGCGATATCCATCACCACGACGTCCGGTAAAAGCTTTTCAACGATCTTAATCGCCTCCCGGCCATTTTCAGCCTCACCAACCACTTCGATATCGGGCTCGCCCTGCAAAAGCGCGCAAAGGCCCTTTCTGACAATGGTATGATCCTCAGCAATGATCACTTTGATTTTATTCATCTATTCTCTCCCGTCCACATGGGCACCTCCACCACGAGGCGGGTTCCATGATCTGGTGTCGACCGGATTTTGAAATTTCCCGCCACAAATTCCACCCGTTCCCGCATGCCGATCAAACCGAGTCCGTGTTTCACTGTGCCCGGGTTAACATACCGGTTGATGTCAAATCCTTTGCCATCATCTTCAATCACCAGAACCGCCATGTTGTCATTGCGCTCCAGCCGAATGACAACCTTCCGGGCAGCAGCATGCTTGGCAACGTTATTCAGAGATTCCTGGACCACGCGATACAAAAGAGTTTTGATCTCAGGTGCCATTTTCATCTCACTATCTTCGGTTTTTAGATCGACTTCAAGGTTCAATCGGTCAGCATATTGCCTTACATACCAGCGCAGAGTCGGAACGAGACCCAGGTCATCAAGGATGGACGGCCGCAAATGAAAAGATAAATCTCTAATCTGATCCGAAGCCAGGTCCGCCATCCTGCGCGTTTCTGCAATCCGAGCCCTGATCGAAGGGTCAACGCTTGTAGGTAGCAATTTTCCGATGACAGCCAGGTTGATGCTGATACCTGTCAATTCCTGGCCCATTTCATCATGCAATTCAACGGAAATTCGCTTGCGCTCCGATTCCTGTGCTTGAAGAATAAGGGCTGACATTTTTTTCAGTTCTTGCTGTTGAAGCATAATTTCTTCCATCAACCGCGTATTTTGAATGGCAACCGCCAGGCTGTTGGCCACTTCGGTTGCAATTTCGATCTTGGCTTCATTGAAAGCCAATTGAACAACAGCCCCGAGGTTTAGTGTGCCGATCAGATTGTCGTGAACAACAAGGGGAATCATAACAAATGAAAGTATTCCCTCGTCTTTAAGCGTATTTAGGATTCCGTCCGGTCTGTGGACAACCGCCAGGTCACCAAATAAGACTGTTTCCCCTTTTTTCAGCGTTTCGATGCCGACGATGTCATTCAGCGAAACCACAGCGCCTTCTTTGATAAGGCTATCCCCACTGACTTCGGCTATCATCACCCGGGCTTGCTGAGTATTGAAATCAAAAAGCATGACGCTGGAGCGCTGACACGGAACCATTTCCCTGATGTTGTGCAGGGATTCCTGGATCGTCTTTTCAGTGGAATGGGCTTTCAAAATGGCCTGGTCGGTCTTGTGTAGTATTTTCAGGCGTCGCAGGTACTGCTGTAATTCCTCAGCGGCCAATTTGCGACCGGTGATGTCCTCAGATACCGCCATTCCATAACGAACCTGCCCATCCTGATCCTGAAGTTCGGTAACCGCAATGTTCAACCAAGCCATTTCCCCCGCCTTTTTCATGAAACTCAGCTCCAATTTGAATTTTTGGGGTTCAATGACAGGTGCCTCTCGTTTTTGGCGCAGGAATTCCGGTAATTTGTCCGAATGTAATATGTCGGCCAGCCTTAAGCCAACCAATTCAGATCGTGAATACCCCAAGATAGCCATAAAAGCCTGATTGACCTCCATTATGATATATTCCGGAATTGAAAGCACCAGTATACCCAATTGACTCTCTTTAAATACGGTCCGAAAGCGTTCAAGGGAGGTTTGCCGATCGGACTCAAGCTGGTAAAGCATACCAAACAACAGCGTTACCAGCGGGTATAAAATAAGTTCGGGCACAAAAAAAGTTTGAATGGCTTGCCAGACCTGTTGTCGGGGAAGCGTCCAGGACCATCCGAATGTGATGGCAAATATGGCCATTCCTAAGCCAAGCAAACGCCAGTAAGAAGTTCGCATAGCCCTGACGCTGGATTGCCGGTAGAAAATCGTCCCTACCAGTGCCGCGGAGAACAAACCTAAAATACCGCCCAACGCACCGCCACCTCCCAGATATAGTCGGTAGGCACCTGCAATAATCGCTGCAACAACGCCAGCCTGTATCCCCCCATAACAGGCAGCCATAGCCACTAGGATGTTGCGAAAATCACGCAAAACACCCGGCGAGTATGTCACGGGGTAAAGAAGGCCGACAAATGCCGCACCGGCGAAAAGAATACCAAGCAACCACCTCGGAATAATCTGGTTGCGTTTCCAAAAGGCAGCCCGGATGAGATTGATAAGGGTGATTGATAGAGTTCCAGTTACCAGGTTCGTCAATAACCCAATAGTAATATCAAAAGGACTCATAGAATTTTTATAAATTTACAAAGATTTAGTAGATCTGTCACAGTAATTTTTATATATTCCTTCATTCAGTTCTAATCAAAGTTGTAGTCTTGTGAAGCAGAATTAAACTTGCGTTATTTTAAGAGCCGCCTTTTGCAAAAAACACCCATTGCTGAAATTACATGTTTTGTTTGTTAATCCAATGGCAAATTAAAACTTCCAGATCAAATTGATATCGAGAAAATGGATGTGATTCTTTTTGTATTAACCCTTCAGGTCGCCCCTCAGTAGCCCGCCGATCGATATTGCCGTCACCGAGATAGGCCGTACCTAAGGTGACATCCGAGCTTAATTGTATTGTAAATGCCCAAATATAACCAATTCCCCCTTATTCTATTATTCCTACTATTGACATTTACCGGTTACCCGTTACCTGGGTTGCTTTGTACATAAATTTCATAAATGCTCGTATTCGAGCTGTGTGCCGCAAATCGGGATGCGTCAGTATCCAAATGTTGCGATGAAACCTCCGGGGTACGTCCAGTACCTTTACGAAATCAGGATCTGAATCCCCCACATAATGGGGC
>CALZJV010000020.1:0-22863 GCA_945787595.1 uncultured Desulfobacterales bacterium
AATAACTTCACATTTTATACGCCGATGCATCCCGCCTGGCTGCGTTGCGAAAGCTCGGAATATCCAGATATTCCTGCGTTTTCGCGCCTTGCCAGACGGACACCTCAACGCCTAAAATTGTGAACTTATTTATTCGTGAACCCTAAGCGTTGTCTTATACAGCAAAAATGGTTTGGCCGTTGGCGCTGGCAATAATCGCCGGGAAGGCCTTGACTTCGATCCGGTAGAGGGCTTCCATCCCTTCTTCGGGAAACGCGGCGATTTTTTGGGAAACCATTTTGTCCGAAAACAAAGCGCTCACCGGCGGCGTAATGGCAAAAACGGCATGAAAACGTTTCAGCGCTCTCACGGTTTCAGGGCTGATGGCGCCTTTTCCCAGATGAATTTTAACCCCGGCCTTGGAAAGTGTCGGGATGCTTCCTTCGATTTCAACCTTGTTGCTCGTTGTGGGACCGATGCCCGCCGCGCTCACGGCCGTATGGAAAATAACCGATCCGTTCAAATCGATGCTCAGGGAATCTAAAGCGTCATTTTCAATGAGCCTGACGATTTTTGGCAGCACCGCATCCCTGCCGCAGTATATGATGCCGCTGATCTCGATCTGATCACCGATTTTAAGGTCCCTGATTTCAGCATCCCGAATGGGCGTTGTCAGTTCTTTTATCTGAATTTTTTGTGCCTGTATGGTCATGTCAAGCTGCGTGGAATGCCTTCGCTATGGCGGTTCATCTATTACGACCGGTTTTCAATCCATACGCTTATTCATACAGGCGAGGTCATTTTTCTGTCAATATATTTTATGAATTCTTGACCGGATTCCTTCTCGAATGTTACAGCTTTGTGATTGTCAGGGGTCGCCCTGCGCCGAATCAAAGGAAAACCGATTTTAACATAACAACCTCTCACTGATCAGGGGGCAACATGAGTCGACTTCCCAATATTACCCGTGAAAATTATACCAAAGCGCAAAAACGGCTGTGCGAGCGTATTACCGGCGGCAAGCGTTCCGCGGGTCGTTCGCTGGAAAGCTTCTTCACCGAGGAGGGCGGCCTCCGGGGTCCGTTCAATGCTTTTCTGTATAATCCCGTTTTGGGTGAAGCCGCCCAGCGTCTGGGTGAGGCGGTGAGGTTTGAAAGTTCCATTCCGCCTCAGCTTCGCGAATTGGCCATTCTGACGGTTGCGGCAAAATGGAAGGCGCAATATGAATGGTGGGCCCATGAAAGGATCGGGCGCCAGCAGGGGCTGGAAGCGGGTGTGATCGATTGTCTGCGGGCAGGTAACGCCCCCGATTTTGACAGTCCTGCCAAAGCGGCGGTTTATGCCTTCTGCCGCGAACTGATCATAAAAGAACGGGTGTCCGACCGCCTGTTCGGCGAGACGGTTGAAGTGCTGGGGCAAACAGGGGTTGTCGAGCTGGTGCTGCTGGTGGGTTACTACACGACCATCTCGATGATCTTGAATGTGTTCGACGTGCCGGTACCAGCCGGCGAAAAAAAGCCGTTTCCCGAGAACGAAAAGGAAACCGGCGGTAAAAAAGGAGAGGAAATATGCGACTGAAAGACAAAGTGGCCATCGTGGCTGGGGCCGGACAGACACAAGGGGAGACGATGGGCAACGGTAGAGCGACGGCCATCTGTTTTGCCCGGGAAGGCGCCCGGGTGCTGCTGATCGACAAACAGCAGGCATCGGCGGAAGAGACTGCGCGGATGATCGCCAAAGAAGGCGGGGAGGCTTCGGTGTTGTGCGCCGACGTCACCCGCGAGGAGGATTGCCGGATGATAGCGGCAACCTGCCTTGACCGTTACGGCCGGATCGATATTTTGCACAACAACGTCGGGCGCTCGGAGGGGGATGCCCCGGCGGCGGCCTTAAGCGAGGAAAACTGGCAGATGCTGCTGGACATCAACCTCAAGGGTGCTTTTTTGACGATGAAGCATGTTTTGCCCGTCATGGAGCGGCAGCAAAGCGGGGCGATTATCAACACCTCCTCCACCTCCTCGGTTTGCACGCGAAAAAATATCGGCTATAAAATCGCTAAAGCCGGGATCAACACCATGTCGCAAAACCTTGCCATCCAGTATGCAGAACACGGAGTTCGGGTGAATGTTGTCTTGCCCGGACTGATCGACACACCGATGGCAATCGAGCGGCGGGCACGGGAACAGGGCGTTGACCGGGAAACGATTCGTCGCCGGCGGGACGAAAGCATCCCCTTGCGCCGGAAAATGGGGACGGCTTGGGACGTGGCCAATGCCGCCGTCTTCCTTGCATCGGATGAAGCGCAGTTCATCACGGGCGTTATTTTGCCGGTCGATGGCGGCATGAGCGCCCGGGTCGGCTGATTGCCGCTCTCTTTGCCGGCAGCCCGTTTCGGCGGCCGGCCGACCCCGATCAAGCGCCGGGTCGGGCGTTTCCAGGGCTGGGCCGATTTTTTGAGCGTTATTTTGCAGACAACATCAGCGCCGGTGCGTCCCTACTGGATGATACCCTTGTCCTTCATCTCCTGAATTTTTGAATCGGCATACCCCAGCGCTTTTAGAATCTCTTCGGTGTGTTCACCCAGCTTAGGGGCCTTTGATTGAATTCCGGCCGGCGTTTTGGACAGTTTGATAGGGCTGTCGAGAACGCGAATATCACCATAGTCGGGATGGTTCCATTCCAGAAAAAACTCGTTGGCAAGCGCCTGTTCGTCATGGATGACTTCAAGGGGCGTGCAAACGGGCGACCAGACCACTTTTTGTCGGCTGAGTATTTCGACCCACTCAGCGTATGTTCGAGACAGAAAGATATCATCAATTATTTTAACCAGTTCAGCAGCATGT
This sequence comes from uncultured Desulfobacterales bacterium, assembly GCA_945787595.1. The sequence continues at coordinate 2,823 of CALZJV010000020.1, forward strand.
TCCTGCCGCTGATCGAATGTGGCAAATCTGGGGTCCGACTCGATATCCGGCCGTTCAATGGCCCGACAGAATGCCGGCCAGTAGTGCTGGGCGTTTGTCATCCCCAGCATAATCCAGCGATGGTCTTTGGTCGGGTAAACATTTCGGACGGGGTTGGACATGGTTTTTCTTTGGGGGCGCATGGCATTTTGGCCGGTGATCAGGCCGCCGGTGATATCCAGCCCCAGCACCCATACCGCCGTGTTGTAGAGAGATACTTCCACCTTCTGCCCTACGCCGAGGCGTTCCCGCGTGAAAAGGGCGGCCATTATGCCGCCAAAAAGAGACAGCGACGTGATGCTGTCGCCGTAGGCGGATCGTGAAATGTTCGGCGCGGTGTCGTCGTCATGCATCAGGTCCATGACGCCGCTGCGCGCCCAGAAAGCCACGGAATCATAGCCGCCGGAGTTTTTTTCCGGTCCCCGGCTGCCGTAACCGGTCAGGTTGGCGTAGATGATTTGCGGGTTCAGCTTGGAAATCGACTCGTAGTCCAGCTTGAACTTGTCCATCTCATAAGGGCGAAGATTGTTGAGAAAGACATCTGCGCTTTCACACAACCGATGTATGATCGCCTGCCCGTCTTCCGTTTTCAGATTGAGGCAGATGCTTTTCTTGTTACGGCCCAGATGCTCCCAGATGTAATTGATTTCACTGTATTGCGTCCAGGCGCCGAGGCGGTGGCTCATCATGCGCGCCAAATCTCCCTCACCGGGCGGCTCCACGTGGATTATTTCGGCGCCCATGCTTCCCATGAGCATTCCGGCCAGCGGCATGGCCGCCGCTCCGCCCACCTCAACCACCTTGATTCCCTTGAATGCGTTTGTCATGCGTCCCTCACTTTTGGTTTAAAACGGCTCCGGTTTAATGACAACGGCCCAGTTTGGAAAACCTATGAGCCCCGCTACCGGGGCGTTCACTGACGGTTTCGCTTCAGTGATTTTCCCGGGCGGCCTTCAGGGCCGCCGCCTTTTCCAGGTCGCGGTTTTCGATCGCTGCGGCCCGAGCCAAAAGATAGTTTACGTGTTTCATATTTGCCACATCATACATGCGGCCTTCAACGGAAACCGACCCTTCACCCCGGTCGTAGGCCTCATCCAGCGCCGATTTGACTTTACGGGCCAGTTCCACTTCTTCTGCGGGCGGGGAAAAGCCTTCGTTGGCCGCTTTAATCCAGCCCGGATGAATCACGCTGGTTCCCATGTAGCCCAGCCAGAATGCATGGCGACAGGCTTTCAACATGGCCTCGTGGCCCATTGAGATGCTGGTGAAGTCGACACCGTTCTGCGCCCCGATACCATGCGGCTGTACCTTGGCGGCGCAAGCGGCATACAGCAGCTTGTTTTCGGCATAAAAGTACTGTTCGAAATTCAATTCCTTAAACCGGGTAAAACCCAGGTCGACGGATAGGTCGGCCTGACCGGTCGTGATGGAGACGATGCGGGGGCTTGCCGTGGCAAGTCGTTCAACATGGAGAATCCCTCGGGCCGTTTCAAAAATCAGGTCGAACTGAATCCTTCCATCCGGCAGGCCGCGCTCTTTTTCCAATTGTCCGACCAGCCTGTCTATATGTTCGATTTCTTCAGACGACTCGCATTTGGGGACCATGATGCTGGTCAACCCGCTCATTACGATCGCATCGAGATCCGCTTCGGCAAACTCGCGATTGATGCGGACTTGTACCTCTGCTCCCCCTTTGTTTACCATCGGAAGCACATCCTTGACCATTTTGCGGGCCGAAGCCTTGTCCGACGGTGCAATGGCGTCCTCCAGGTCGAGGATGATGCAGTCCGCCTCCCGGGTCCAGGCCTTTTGTACGAATTTTTCTCGGTTGACCGGTACATACAATTTGGACCGGCGGGCGATCATCCTTGGATTTCCCCGTATACTGTTTACCATGATATTCTCCGTCTATAAGGTGTTCAAAGGTGTATCGTTCCCAACCGGCGCGTCTTCCAATTATATTGATACGTTTGTCCCGAACGCGTTCGGGACAAGGCGTGCTGTGACAAAATGATATCAAAAGATATATGTTTTTAGCTGCAGGGTTGTCAAGGGGTCAAGACGGCTGTCGGCCAAAGCGTTCGGCCGCCGCGCCGTTGCCATCACATCCTACCAGAACGTATCGGGTATTTTCATCGCCCATTTTCCGCCGGTACAGGAGCCTGTCGGAGTGCTATGGTTATTATAAATAAGCGTACAATATATCGTGTATCATTGCTTTGATTTTGAGGTTTTGCGACAGACCCACAGCACCGGGAAAAAGCTTGACAAAATCCGGATAGTCATTGAATATACCATCTTAAATGTTCAACTCACCTTCCTCGTGTAAGATGAGTTGGCACATTCCGATTATGCCGCGTTCGTCCGATCCGGATGTTATTGTTAGGAATATCCGGGAGGCGGCCGGCTCGATCCCATGGGCTTAGCCGCCGGCATCCCGGACTGTTATCCACATTAATAAAAAGGAGGTACTTCAATGAAACGACATGTCGGTTTTTTGTTCAATATCATCGTCATCCTTGTGATCCTTGTTCCCGGACTTGTTTTGGCGGCTTCCGAGCAACCGGCGGAAAAACAGGTCTGGAGGTGGGGGCACCACACCTCTGATCTCGATACGCTGGATCCGGCGTTTGCCGTTCCAGACATGACCTATTCGGCCGGTAACGGGGTGTTTAACGGCCTGGTACGACTGAAGCCGGGAACGCTTGATTTTGATAATCTTGAAGGTGATCTGGCGGAATCCTGGGAAATCTCTGAGGATGGACTGGTATATACGTTCCATCTGCGCAAGGGTGTGCAATGGCATAAAGGTTACGGCGAATTTACCGCCGAGGACGTTAAATACACCTTTGATCGCCTGAAAAACCCCAAGCTGGGTGCCCCTTACGCGGCCAAGTTCCTCATCCTTGATGAGGTTAAAGTAATAGATAAATATACCGTTCAGATTATCCTCAACAAACCCAGCGCTTTTTTCATCATGGACCAGGCCCTCGCCTATCAGGCCGGCATGATTCTTTGCAAAAAACAAGGCGAAGAAAAGGGGCTCAAAAAACTGGGACTGGATATTATTGGAACCGGTCCGTTTATGTTTGAGGATTACAAAGCCAAGGAAAAAATTACCTTTGTGAAAAACCCCAACTATTTCAGGGGCGCTCCGACATTGGATCGCATCGAGATGTATTTCATGCCCAACGTGGCTTCCAGGACCATGGCCTTTATTAAGGGTGATCTGGATGCTATTTATGGGAAAAGGGATTCTTTTTGGGTTAATGATATAAAGAAAACCAAAACGGCTATTGTGGATGCCGTCCCATTGGGCAGTGGAAGTGCCCTTCATTTTAACATGACCAAAAAACCCCTTGACAATATAAAAGTGAGAAAAGCTCTGGCCATAGTGGCTGACCGCAAGATGTTCCATGATTTCTTCGGCGATATCTGGACTGAAATGACCGCGCCGGTCCCTCCCGCCTATTATGCCAGCTTGCCCAAAGACAAAACACCCAAGGAACTGCTTTACCAGGGAAACGTGGCAGAGGCAAAGAAGCTCTTGGCGGAGGCGGGCTATGCGAACGGCTTTAAGATGACTTCGTATGTAACCACAAAACCCTATTACAAAGCCATCATGGAGATTTGTCAGGAACTCTGGAAGCCGCTGGGTGTCGATTTTGAAGTTAAAGTTGTCGATCATACGACCTTTCATGCCAATATTCGTAAAGACATGAATCATGTGGTTATCTACTATGCGGGTCGCGCACCGGTTGCAGATTCCTATCTAACCCAGTTTTATTACTCAAAATCGGCTATCGGTCAGGAGACTCAAGTCACCAATTTTTCACATTACGGAATGGTTGATGCGGACGGTGACGGAACGATTGACAGCATTGATGATTTCATCGAATCGGCTCGCAGCGAGTTGAATCAGCAGAAACAAATCGAGCTCTATTACAAGGCTCAGCTCCAGCTGTTGAAACACGTGCCTTCCAAACCGCTTCAGGAACTGACGAAGGTCTTCGTGCGACACAACTGGTTTGATCCCGGAGTTAAGATCGAAGGCGCCATGATTTTCGGTTACCCGCTCGAAAAGGCCCGGATTCTGAAGCACTAAACCGGGAAAAACAGGTTGCAGCCGGCGGGTACGGGATCCAAGCGCGATTCTGTACCAGCCAGGCGTCTTTGGCATTTGCCCAAAAACAGTTTACAATCTACCAGCCGACTTTATCATGGTAACCTTTATCATCCGCAGGCTTTTGCTGGCAATACCGACGATTCTGGTTGTCATCACGGTGGTATTTTTTTCCGTGCGTGGACTGGGCGGGGATCCAGCAATGGCGATTCTCGGAGACCGGGCAACGCCCCAGGCGCTCCAAGTCATGAGAGAAAGACTGGGGCTCAATCAGCCGATCTGGAAGCAGTATACTTCCTTTTTGGGGGATCTCGCCCGCGGGGACCTGGGGCGGGACCTGAGAACGGATCAACCGGTCGCCGAATTGTTTAAACGCGCGGTGCCCTATACCATCGATCTCGCCATTTGGGCGACGGTGTTCGGGATCCTGATCGGGGTGCCGGCAGGAGTCCTGGCTGCCTTGAAATGGAACACCCCACTTGATTTTGTGGGCCGATTTGTTGGTATTCTGGGGTTTTCCTTCCCGACCTTCTATTTGAGCATTATTTTGCTTTTTATCTTTTCTTTGACACTGGATTGGTTTCCCATGATCGGCGGCGGCGAGTTCAGCAATCTGGCTGAGCGGGCCCACCACCTTTTTTTGCCGGCACTCAGTCTCGGGTTGATCAAATCAGCTTTCGTGATGCGCTTGACCCGTTCGTCCATGCTGAATGTCCTGCACGAAGATTATGTGACGACGGCCCGGAGCAAAGGCCTCAGGGAATGGGTCGTGATCTATAAGCATGCCTTGCGGAATTCACTGATTCCGGTGGTGACCATGATCTCGCTTTACCTGGCGGTCACGATCGGTGGATCCATCGAGGTGGAGATCGTGTTCAATCGGCCCGGGCTCGGGAAATTTTTGATCGGTGCCATCCAAGAGCGAAATTATCCGGTGATTCAATCGGGGTTGGTCGTTCTGGCGGGCTTTGTCGTGATCGTGAACCTGATTACGGACCTGTCGTACGCGCTGATCGATCCTAGAATCAAATATGACTAGGTATCCGGCAGAGACAGGAGGGCGCGTACCAACGTGGAAATCAGGCGCTTATTAAAAAACAAGGTGTCGTTAATCGGATTCGTGCTGGTCGTTCTGGTCATTCTCACGGCCATATTGGCGCCCTGGATATCCCCCCATGATCCCCTGAAACAGAACATTGTCAAGCGATTTTCCAAACCCAGCGCGGAATTTTTCGGCGGGACGGACCGCTATGGCCGGGATCTTTTTTCTAGAACCCTCTGGGGCAGCAGACTCTCGCTGACCGTCGGATTTTCCGCGACATTGCTGGGGGCCGGCCTGGGGACCGTTCTGGGGCTGATCGCAGGCTACGGTAAGGGGTGGCTCAGCCAGGGGATCATGTGGCTGACCGATGTCTTCATGTCTTTCCCGACCATGGTGCTGGCGATAATCGTCGTGGTGGCCTTCGGGCCGGGAACTCAGAACGTGGTCCTTGCCATTGGGCTTGCCTTTACCCCCCGATTTATCCGGCTGGCCCGGGCGTCTACCCTTTCGATCTCCGAGCAGGTCTTTATCGAGGCCAGTCGTGCCACCGGTCAATCCAGGGTCGGAATTGTCTGGAAGCATGTGTTGCCCAATATTGCGGGTGACATCATCATCATGTCGACACTTTGGATCGCCACGGCCATTCGCCTGGAAGCCAGTTTAAGTTTTCTGGGGCTCGGCACCCAGCCGCCCATACCGAGCTGGGGCAACATGATTCGTGAAGGAATGCTTTATTTTATGCGGGCGCCGTGGCTTTCGCTGATTCCGGGCGCCGGTATATTTTTTGCGGTTATCGGATTCAACATGCTGGGGGATGGCATGCGGGACGTGCTCGATCCCAAACTGCGGGGTCGACTGACATGACCGACCGTCAGCAGATACCCCGGGGAAAAATCATACCGCCGGGCGCTGCCCGGAAAACCGCGATCCGTTGCCAATGGATACCCGACAGGCGTAAAGGTCGTCGGCAGGATCAGGGAGAATCAGGAGAGGGATTGTGAGCCCCTTGATTGAAGTAAAGAATCTTCGGACCAATTTTCATACGGAAGCCGGGGTTGTGCATGCCGTCAACGGCGTTGACTTTACCATTGGGCGGGAAAAAACATTGGGGGTGGTCGGTGAAAGCGGCTGTGGGAAGTCGGTGACCGCCCTGTCGATCACGGGTCTGGTCCGCTCTCCCGGAAAAGTCGAGGGCGGAGAGATTCTGTTTCATCGAAACGGATCGGTGGTCGACCTGACAAAACTGGATCCGATGGGCCCTGAGATCCGTTCCATCCGCGGCAATGAGATCGCCATGATTTTTCAGGAACCGATGACGTCCTTGAACCCGGTGTATACCATCGGGAATCAGATCATGGAAGCCATCCTCCTCCACCAGCGGTTGGGGAGAAAGGATGCGAGGAACAAAGCGATCGAAATGCTCAGGGCCGTTGGCATATCATCTCCTGAGCAGCGCATTCGGGAATACCCGCATCAGTTGTCAGGCGGCATGCGCCAGCGGGCCATGATCGCCATGGCACTTTCCTGCAAACCGGCGCTGCTGATCGCGGACGAGCCGACAACGGCCCTGGATGTGACCATCCAGGCCCAGGTATTGAAGCTGATGAATGACCTGCGCAGGGAGTTCAAGGCCGCCATCATGTTCATCACGCATGATCTCGGGGTCATTGCTCACATGGCCGACGATGTTGTCGTGATGTATTTGGGGCGGATCGTTGAACGTGCCGCCGTACGGGATATCTTTCATGATCCGAGGCACCCGTATACCCGCGGATTGATGAATTCCATGCCATCACTGGTGGCCACAAGAGAAAATCGCCTGATGCCCATCAAAGGGGTCGTTCCGGACGCACTGGAGATAACGCACGGGTGCGGGTTCGAAACCCGCTGCCCTCATACCCGTGAGATCTGCCGGCAGCAAATGCCGCCGCTTGTGGAGGTTGCCCCAGGCCATTATGCCGCCTGCTGTATTTGTACCGGTGACGTTAAGGGATAAACGATGACAGCTGAAAACATTCTGCTCGACGCCAGAAATCTTAAAAAGTACTTTCCGGTTCGCAAAGGAATACTCAAACGCATTACCGGGCAAGTCAAGGCCGTCGACGGCATCGATTTGTTTATCAGGGAAGGCGAAACCCTAGGCCTGGTCGGCGAGAGCGGCTGCGGCAAGACGACGACCGGCCGGGCGATCCTGCGCCTGATTGAACCGACGGCCGGCAGCATCTGTTTTCGCAGCAAGAAACTGGCCGATGCCGGACAGGTCTTCAAGGAGATAGACATTGCGACCGCATCGCCCAAGGAACTCAAATCCCTGAGGAGGGACATCCAAATCATTTTTCAGGACCCTTACTCTTCTCTTGATCCACGCATGACGGTGGAGGCGATTGTCGGAGAGCCCCTGACGGTGCACGGCATCGCACAGGGCACGGAAAGGAAGGACAGGGTCCAGCACCTGATGAGCGCGGTCGGCTTGAATCCGGAGCAGACCAAGCGATACCCGCATCAGTTTTCAGGCGGTCAGCGACAGCGAATCGGGATCGCGCGTGCGCTGGCGCTTGAGCCCGAATTGATTGTGGCCGACGAACCGGTCTCCGCCCTGGACGTGTCCATTCAGGCCCAGGTGATGAACCTGTTGCAGAACCTTCAGGAGCGGTTCGGCCTGACCTATCTGTTTATTGCCCATGACCTTTCAATCATCAAGTACATCAGCGACCGGGTGGCGGTGATGTACTTGGGGAAGATCGTTGAGCTCGCCGAAACGCAGGCCCTTTTCTCAGACCCCAAACACCCATACACCGAGGCCCTTATGTCAGCGGTTCCGGTTCCGGATCCCGATTATCAACTGGAACAGATCATCCTCGAGGGTGATGTGCCCAGCCCTCTCAAACCGCCCTCCGGCTGTTATTTCCATCCGCGGTGCCGGTACCGAAAGGATCTGTGCCGCAACGAAACGCCGTTGTACCGCGATCTCGGCCGTGAGCATTTTGTTGCCTGCCATTTGGCCGAGAAATTGGATTTAATGCCGCTCAGAACGGGAAAAACCTGAGTATGCGCCGGATGGCTTTCGGGTTAAGACCGTTGGCCTGCACCCGCAGAAAAAACACATCCAGCTAAGGAATTGATACCAGATGACAAAAGATTACCACGTTGAAGCAGTACCATACGGCACCGGTGAAATATCTTTGCGGATACCGAAAGAAAATTATATGGGAACGATCGCCCCGACATATCATCCGGGCCTCGAGGACGAAACCGCGGAGATCGTTCGTGCGCTGAAAAATCCCATCGGTACGCCGACCCTGGGTGAGATCGCCGCTCAGAAGAAAAGCAAAAAAACGGTTGTGGTCGTCAATGATGGCACTCGGCCCACCGTCACCCATAAACTGCTTCCGCCGCTGATGCGTGAACTGGAAACGATCGGCATAGCGGCGGCGGACATCCTGATTCTGATTGCGACGGGCACCCACAGAGATGTGCGCGCAGACGAATTTGAAAGCCTGCTGGGCAAAAAGATTTCCGCGAAGTACCGCGTATGCAATCACCACTGCCGGGATATCGAGGCCATGGTTGACCTGGGCAAAACTTCTCAGGGCGTGCCGGTTATCATCAACCGGCTGTTGTGCGAAGCGGATCTGAAAATATTGACCGGCTCCATCCATCCGCATCAGAGCGCCGGATTTTCGGGCGGCCGCAAAAGTATTCTGCCCGGGCTGGCCGGCCTGGAGACGCTGAAGTTTCATCACAGCTACCGGTTCCGTTCGCCTGAACCGGCCATGGGGTGGATCGACGGGAATCCCTTTCACCTGGCGGCGCTTGAAGCGGCCAAAATGGCGGGACCCGATTTTATTCTCAATCTGGTACAAAATCAAAAAAAACAGATTACCCAGGCGGTCGCAGGAGATATTGACGCGGCCTGGCAGGCGGGGGTCCAGGCCAGCAGAGACATATTCGAAATCGAAACCCCTCAAAACGTAGATATTGTGGTGGTCGTTCCCGGAGGTCATCCAAGGGACAGCAACCTCTACCAGAGCCAGAAATCCATGTCAGCGGCCGAAATCGTGGTGAAACAAGGGGGAACGATCATTCTTCCCGTGGCATGCCCCGACGGGGTGGGCGGTGATCTGTTTTACGAATGGATGGCAACGGCGTCCTGCCCCGAAAATGTCATGGAACGCTTTATCAAAGAAGGATACGATATCGGGACATCGAAGGCCTGGCTTTATTCGCGCTGCCTGACAAAGGCGGAAGTGATCTTGGTATCAGACTGTCTGGACGAAAAGACGTTGGCGGATATGTTTACCCGCAAGGCGAAAGACATCGATGAAGCCCTGGCCTGGGCGCTCGACAGGCAGGGTAAAAACGCCGGGGTATTGGTTTTGAGAAATGCTGCGGATATGATTCCCAGGGGCAAATAACCCCCGGCGCTGCAGCGCCGGGATGCTGTTAGATCCGAATCAGGACAAAGCAGGAGAAGCGAGATATGGAAGCTGTTGATCTGATCAAAGGTGCCATCGACATCCACATCCACATTGGACCGGATCCCAACTGCCGGCGACGTGTCAATGGATATGAAGCGGCTGTTCAGGCCCGGGAGGCCGGCATGCGCGGTCTTGTGTTTAAAAGCCATGTCTACAATACTACGCCGGTCGCCTACACGGTTCAGCAGCTGGTGTCGGAGATCGCGCTTTTTGGCGGCGTTTCTCTGAATGTCGAGGTTGGTGGACTCAACCCCCAGGCCGTGGAAGCCGCCGGCAAGCTGGGGGCAAAGATTGTCTGGATGCCGACATTTTCATCCAGAAACGATATGAAAAAGCGGAACATCATTGGCAAGGGGATTTCCATCTTCGATGAAAATAAACATGTCCTGCCTGCGGTTTCAGAAATTCTGGCCCTGATCAAGCAGTATGATATGGTTCTTTCCAGTGGACACCTTTCACGGCAGGAAATATTTGCCTTGCTGCAGGAAGCACAGGCCAGACAGATCGATCGAATTCTGATAACGCACCCGCTGGCCATCCGGGTCGGACCGACCTTGTCCATCGACGATCAGCAAAAAATGCGGCGTCCGGGTGTTTACTTCGAGCATTGCTTCCACAGCTGTATGCCCAACAGCGACCGGCTCGACCCCCAGGCCATCGCAGACGCGATTCGGGCCGTCGGACCCGAGCATTGCATCCTGTCGACGGATTTCGGTCAAATTGTCAATCCACCGCCGGTGGAAGGCCTGCGGATGTGTGTCGAGACGATGCTTCAGCTGGGGATCACGCGGGATGAAATAATGACCATGATAAAAATAAATCCGGCGAAAGTACTCGGCTTGTCAGACCCCTGACGATGCCGCCGGGCCGGCGAAAAGGGCAAGCGCCTGGAATTTTTAAGACAGGCGTTGACGGAACGGAGAAATTAAATGACGCAAATCCTGCTAAACCCAAGAGGCGTTTTTTATCGGGAAGAAAATCCGATGGCCGCCCGTCCGGACACTTTGAACGGCAAGGTGTTGGGGCTGGTCGACAACAGCAAGGTGAATGCCGATGTCTTCCTGGACTGCCTGCAAACTTTGATGACCGAAAAATACAGGCTTCCGGAGGTGCTCAAGATCAGGAAAACCGTTGCCGGATCTCCTGCCCCCTATAGCGACGAGTTCTTTGAAAAATGCGATATCGTCGTGAATGCCTTCGGCGACTGAGGGTCCTGCACATCATGGAGTCTCCATGATTCGGTAACGCTCGAAAAAAAAGGGATCCCCGTCGCCACGGTATGCACGGATGAGTTTTATGCCCTGGGACAGGCGGAAGCCGAGTTTCTCGGTATGCCGGGGCTGCCCATTGCCGCGATTCCCCATCCCATGGTCGGCCAATCGAGGGAATATGTCGCCGTGGTGGCCGCCCAGGTTTTTGACGAGATCGTTCACGTACTGACAACGGCACCGGAATTGCTGGAAAGCGAATACAAAAACAAGACGATCCGGACCGGGAGCCGGTCAACACCCCGGCAAAAAACGCTCTTTGGCGATGCCTTCAGCATTTCCGCGGCCGGGGATCGGCTGAAAGCACCCGATTCCATTGAGGCCGCCAATCGGGTTTTTTACCATCGCGGCTGGACGGACGGGCTCCCCATCATTCCGCCTACGGAAGAGCGGGTGCTGCGGATGATCGGCGGCTCTGGCTGGGAACCCAAGGCGCTGGTCGGGACCGTGGCGCCCAAACACGGGGAAGCCACTCTCAATAAAATCGCCGTCAACGCCGTTATGGCCGGGTGCCTGCCCGAATATTTCCCGCTGGTCGTTGCAGCGACCCGGGCCATGATTGAGCAGTCATTTAACCTGTATGCACTGCAAACCACCACCCATCCGTGTACGGTTCTCCTTTTGGTCAACGGACCCCTGGCCGATGAACTGGACATCAACTCCAGCTACAATGCCATGGGGCAGGGAACCCTAGCCAATGCAACCATCGGGCGGGCGGTCAGACTATTGCTGGTCAACGTCGGCGGAGCGTCTCCGGGGGTGATGGATAGGGCGACCCATGGCAGTCCAGCCAAATTTTCATTCTGCTTTGCCGAAAATGAAGCGCAAAATCCCTGGGAACCCTTTCATGTTGAAAGGGGGTTTACGAAATCGGTCAGTACAATAACGGTGATGGGGGTCGAAGGCCCGCATAATGTCAATGACCACGGCGGCGTGACCGGGGAGGAGATCTTGATGACCATTGCGGGCGTTTTGGCAACGCCCGGCAACAACAATGTATATTTAGGCGGCGAGCCGCTGGTGGTTCTAGGCCCTGAACATGCCGCGGTCATGGCCCGGGATGGCTTTTCAAAGGCGATGGTCAAAGAATATCTTTTCAAAACGGCACGTGTGCCGATATCGGAAATCTCCAAAGGAAACCTGGAGCGGTTCAACAAGAATCATCCGGAAAGATTTGCGGGCCTGGGTGCCCGCGATAAGGTGCCGCTGGTGGACACGCCGCAGGAAATAATGGTCGTCGTTGCCGGTGGAATGGGAAGGCATTCGGCCGTTGTACCGACCTTCGGCGGCCACACCCGCGCGGTGACCGTGCCGGTTACCGGCAGCAACGGCGACCCGATCCTTCCGGCTGAAAATTAACATGATTGCGCAGGAGACCGTGTGGTGCATACATTACCCAGTGAAGAAATAAGCGCCGATGTGCTGGTGATCGGAGGGGGGGCGGCCGGATTGACGGCCGCCCTTGAAGCCAGGCGCAGCGGCCTGGACGTCGTGATCCTGTCAAAGAGCAGAGTGGGACGCAGCGGCAATACTATTATTTCCGGGACCGGACTGGCTATTCTGGACACCGGCCCGGACTCCAAAGATTCGCCGGAAGCCTTCAAAAGCGACACCCTGCGCTCCGGCAAGGAAATCAACGATCCAGCGCTGGTGGATCATTATCTTAAAATTTCTCCTAAAATAATCGATAAACTGGTCGGATACGGTGTGGTTTTAAAGCAACTGAACGACGTCCTGATGAAACGGCAAACACCCGGCCATTCCATCCCGCGCTCGTTTGCGGCCGATATCAGCAAATATCCCTATATGACCCGAGGCTTGTCGTTGACTTTGCCGTTGCTTAAATCCGCTGGGCAGGCCGGCGTTCGCATCATCGATTTTGTGCCGGTCGTCAAGCTGTTGACAACGGACGGTCGAATTTCCGGGGCGGTGGCGCTGAACAAAAAAACACATGCCGCCCTGGTCATCCGGACACCTGTGGTCATACTGGCCAGCGGTGGGTGCGGCGGCATTTATGCCAGGTCGAACAACACCGGGGACATCACCGGCGATTCCTACAGCCTCGCCTATGACGCCGGCGCCCGGTTAAAGGACATGGAGTTTGTACAGTTCTATCCATCCATGATGTTTTCGCCAATCAAGGTCACCATCTCCAGCCCGCTGTTCGGCGACGGCGCCATTTTGAGAAACGCGAACAACGAGCGCTTTATGGAAAAATACGATCCGGCGGGCAATATGGCAACCCGGGATATCATGAGCCGGTCGATTTTCAACGAAGTTACGGCCGGGCGGGGGCACCAGGGCTGTATCTTTATGGATTGCCGGAAAATACCCGAAACGGTTTTGACGACCAAATATGGCGAACTGCTGCGCCTGCTCGCCAAAGCGAACCTTAGCCTGTTAAAAGATTTGATTCCCATATCGCCGGCTGTGCATTTTTCGATGGGGGGGATTGCGATAGACCACCGCACGCAAAGCAGTGTGCCCGGATTGCTGGCCTGTGGTGAAGCCGTCGGCGGCCTGCATGGGGCCAACCGGCTGGCCGGAAATGCCTTGCCCGAAACATTTGTTTTCGGAATGACCGCCGGGCGGCAGGCCGTCGATCTTCTCAAAACGAGGGCGCGACCGGCACCAGGCCGATTCGATCTCGCACCCTTTCGACCGGGGAATCTGACGCTGGCTGAGTTGCGAAAAGACCTGCGTAAAATCACCTGGAACTGTTTATCCATTATCCGGGCGCGCGAATCGGGTCAGCAAGCGCTTGCGGAGATCGATCGTATTGCGGATTCACTGGAGGATGTCGGCCTGGAAAGCACTCACGATCTGGTTTCATTCTACGAGCTAAATAGCATGATAACGACGGCGCGACTGATCGTGCACGGCAGTCTTGCCAGAAAAGAAAGCAGGGGATCTCATTTCCGGTCGGACTATCCAAAGACCGACGATGAAAATTTCAAAGGCAGTTTTATTTACCGAAAGGAAGACGGCCGCTTGAAGATGTCCTTTCGTCCGGTGAGCGCTTGATTTTTTTTGAAATGATATCTGAAAAAAGGTAATAGAAGACGCCGTCGGGTGATGAACTTGTCCGCCTGGCGGAGACCGCCGGAATTCCCTTTTCGCCGGTGAATGATTTAGCCCGAACATCTCATGAAATTTTTTATACAATTATTCAATCAGTTGGAGAATCGAGATGCCTTATCCGTCAGAGATGCAAGAATCGATCAGGAAAAAAGTCGAACCGACCCGACAGGCCCGTCTGGAACAGGAATTTCGGCGTCTGGAATTATCGGAAAAAGCCGAGATTCTGGAAAACTACCATCCGGATTTTCGCCAAAGTGGGAAAAGGAAAATACCTTTCGGACCTAATCAGGGAGATCTGGTACCGTATGAACTGGCTGAACTGATCACCGCGCCCAGCCGTCTGGACCCCGGCGCTGTCGATCTTGAAAAGGTAGATTTTGAAACCGACGTTCTGGTCATCGGTGGCGGTGGCGGTGGCGCTACCACCGCCTTGATAGCGAAGGAAAACGGCGCTGACGTGATGATTGCGACGAAACTGCGATTGGCAGATTCCAACACGATCATGGCTGAAGGCGGCATCGGGGCCGCCACCCTGCCGGAGGACTCACCGGAGATCCACTGGATCGACACCATGATAGGCGGTCGCTTTACCAACAATCCGGATCTGGTTGAGGCGCTGGTCCAGGATGCCCCGTTTGTCGTTGACTGGCTGACGAAACTGGGCGTGAACTTTGACCGGCTGGCTGACGGCGGCTATGAAACCCACATGCCGGGCGGGCATTCCCGGAAGCGTTCCCATTCCATAAAGGACCTGACCGGCCTGGAGATCATGCGGGTGCTGGCCGATGAAATTCACAACCGCGAAATCAGCATCCAGGAGTTCAGCCCAGCCGTCGAACTCATCCTGGACCACAACGGCCAGTGCGCCGGTGCGGTTCTCTTGAATCTCGACACCGGCCAGCATCACGTCGTCAAGGCAAAGGTAACGGTTTTGGCAACCGGCGGTATCGGCCGGCTGCATCCCCAGGGGTTTCCGACCTCCAATCATTACGGCGCGACCGCAGACGGCCTGATCATGGCGTATCGCGCCGGTGCAAAACTGCTGTATGTCGGTTATATCCAGTATCATCCGACCGGCATGGCCTGGCCGGAACAGATGCTCGGGCTGCTGATCTCGGAAGCATTGCGTTCCCAGGGCGCTCAACTGGTGAATGTAAACGGCGAAATGTTTGTCAACCGGCTCGAAACCAGAGATGCGGTCGCCTCTTGTATTATTCGTGAGTGTGGGGAAAGGAATAAGGGCGTGACCACCCCGACCGGCATGATGGGGGCCTGGCTGGACACACCGTTGATCGACATGGTGTGCGGCCCAGGAACCTTCATGAGGCGGTTTGCGGGGATTCACAGCCGTTTCAAGAAGTACGATATCAACCCGGTCGTTGAACCCATTCTGGTATATCCGACGCAGCACTATCAAAACGGTGGCATCGAGATTAATACCGAATGCGAAACCGGCGTGCCCAATCTGTTCGCGGCCGGCGAGGTGACCGGCGGCGTTCACGGCCATAACCGGCTGGGCTCCAACTCGCTGGTGGACATTTTTGTCTTCGGCCGGCGCGCCGGCAGGCACGCTGCGGATAAAGCGAAAACAATAAAAATTGGCAAGTTGTCCCTAGACCATTTGCGGGCCTACAAAAAACAACTGGAAGATCTAAACATCATGGCGTCAACGGTCTCTCCGATGATACTGCCGGATTATCGCTTCGAAAAAGCCCTGACAACCGTTCAACACATCAAAGGACAGGAATCATGAGAAAAGACGTCATCCAGCTGATCCCCATCTATATCATGGGCAAGAAGTATGAGGTTCCGAAAGGACTGACCATTCAGAAAGCGCTGGAGTATTCGGGATACAAGCTGACGCGCGGCTGCGGCTGCCGCGGCGGGGTTTGCGGTGCCTGCGCGACCGTCTGCCGGTATATAGTGCTGTTTTATTTTTATCGCGAAGGGAGTCCATCATGGAAAGCCTGACCCGTAAGCTCTCCGATTTTTTAGCTGATTTAACCTATGAAAACATACCTGGTGCCGTGGCTGACAAGGCAAAATTCGTGCTGCTGGATACGCTGGGAGCGATGCTTGCCGGCTCCCAATCCGCCGAAGGCCGGATTGCCAGGCAACTATCCCGGAAAGTGTGCGGTAAAGTAGAATCGACCCTGATTGCCTCCGGCCGAAAAGTAGACTGTCTGTATGCCGCGCTTTTTAACGGGATAATGGCCCACGCCCTCGAACTGGATGATGGTAACCGCTATGCCATGGGACATCCGGGCGTTAGTGTGATTCCGACCGTTATTGCGCTGGGCGAAAAGGAAAAGATTTCGGGCAAGCAGGCCATTGCCGCCATTGTCGCCGGTTATGAGACCTTCGGCCGGATCGCGGCTGCCGGCAATCCCTCTCACTACAATCGTGGCTTTCATACGACCGGTACCTGCGGCGTTTTCGGCGCCGCCGCGGCTGCCGGTAAAATTTTTGGATTTGACACCGCCGATATGATTCGCACTTTGGGCATTGCGGGATCGCAGAGCGCGGGACTGTTCGCCTTCATGTCAAACGGCGCTATGACCAAGGTTTTGCACGCCGGCAAGGCGGCACACAGCGGCATTCTTTCAGGGTTGCTAGTCCAAGAGGGCTTTACGGGACCGGACAGCGTTCTGGAGCACTCACAGGGCTTTTATGCGGCCTACACGGACCGGTTCGCCCCGGAACGGGTTATAGACGGTTTGGGCGAAACCTACGAGATTCTAAATACCTACACAAAATATCACGCGGCCTGTCGACATGTCCATCCCGCCGTGGACGCCGTGTTGTTTATCACGCGCCAAAACAGGATCGATCCGGTCGACATTGCCACCATAAACGTTCGGACTTATCAGGTCGCTGCCCGGCTGACCGCCGGCAAAGAAATCAGCACGCCGCTCTCAGGGAAAATGAGCCTTCCTTATTGTGTCGCGGCCGCTGCTGTGGACGGCCAGGTCGGATTGAAACAGTTTGCGGAAGCCAGACTGTCGGACACGACCCTTTTGGACGTAATGAAAAAAGTGGACCTTCAGCCCGATGAAAAGTACGAAGGCCTGATTCCACGGCATCGGAGTGCGCGGGTGGAAATCGTTTTGAAAACCGGACAGCGTTACGAAAAAGAAATCACCGATGCCGTCGGAGAGCCTGAGAACCCGGGGAGCCTGGAAGATCTTCTGGCAAAATTCAAAGACTCTGCTGCGGGCGTGCTGCGAAAGAAAAAGATGGATTTACTGATAGACGCCGCCCAGCGGCTGGAAAAAATTGAAAACCTGAATCAGCTGACTAGTTTTTTGTAACACAAGAAAGATCCAGCCATCGTTGTGTGCCGCTTTCCTCGATTTGATCTGATTGATTTTTCCCGGATACTTAAACCTGGCATTATAATTGGGAAATACATGCGGACAGTTCTCCCGCGCCATGTCATACAGTTCCCGGCAACATCCCTGGGAGAGAATGACGGCATCAGCCGCTCGAATGGCGGCCAGGTCCTCTCCATTCGGTTCCCGCCCGGCGCAGATGATGTTTTTATCGGCTTCAAACAAAGGGTGAAATGAAACTATCATTAATACAGGATTCCTCAGATATGAGCTGTGTGCGCTTTTTCAACCCGGAAGGTTGAACTCTGAACCGCTTAAGCTAATTTCCTGCGGTGTTACTGATTTCACTCATGTAAAGGGGGAGGAATGAAGGAAGAAAGATGGCTGCAGTGAGTCTATTCATCAGTGGGAGGCGATTTTCGAACCTGATTCCTATTGTTCGAGTTCTTTCCAGTAGGTCACTCCCAGTTTGACTGACGGTTCTTTAAACATGTGAACAGCTCCGGTAGAAGCGCTTAAAAAATTTACCTCAACAAGATTGTTCAATCCAAAGCTGATCGGTGGTTGAAGATGACCAGGAAATCTTATGCCCGCGGGCGAGATCCATAGCGGATTGCCTTCAGCATCATATCCGGTGAAAACGGTGTCTGCCTCGTCTATGACACCATCTCCATTGAAATCGAATATGACCTCAGGGATACTGCCCCCGGTAAATGCACTCAACTCCATAAAAAAAGAGCTATTTTCATCGCTGCAGCGATCCGGACCGGGCCTGAAGCAGATCACCGCCAGCCTTCCATCCCGCAGCTGCAAGTCATTTATTATTCTTTCCCCGACAAGCGGCAGGTCATAGTACCATCCGGCATGGCTTGTTCCGATATCCGACAGGTCCGGAAAATCAGGTGCGCCTTTGGTATCATTGTCATACTTTGTTTTCCATATGGGTTGGTTGCTGCTCATGACTCTGAGATTGACTTCAACAGCGTCGTCGTTTATGAAAACAGTATAACGATCACTGATTTGCTTTATAAGGGTTACATTTTGCGGCTGATTGGAAAGTCGATCTCTGGTAAAAGTGCCTAAATATTCCTGGTCGTCATCGTTGCTGTAGTCACCCCATTCTCCCGGGTAATAAACGCGATCACCGTAATCCCAGATGCCATAGACGGATTGAGTCCTGTTATCGCTAACATCACTATTCCCCAGGAATTTTCCGGTACCGAACAAAACCATTAATCCATGGCTGTCGGGATGCAACATCACTTCCGGTTTCGAGGTTATCGGCTGCTCGGAGCCGTGAGGACCCTGAGCCTTAAAAAGAGGCTGATCATACGCACCGTCATTATAGGCCACCCCCCATTCGATGGTGTTATGGCCGGTGAGATCAAATTTCCACATATTGCCCTTAAGATCTCCTGCGTACACAAAATCCACCTTTTGATCGGCATTGACATCCACCGCAATCGGGCTGGAGAGCCCATTTCCCGAATCGACAGATGGATTGTCCGCCACTATTTTTTTGATGATGTCACCGGTCTTTGGATCGAGGATATAAAGCACAGCATTACCGTTGACGCTGTCATAGCCGTTTCCAAAGATAACGGTCCAGGATTCACCATCGCCGGAACTATTTGATCTAACTACCAGAGGCTTGCTGAAAGAAAAACCAATATCGTTGATGTCATCTTGACTGGCGGTGTTCGGGAACTCCCACAGAACGTTTTCGGTTCTCATGGATGCGGGAGCCGATATGTCCAAAGCGAAATAGCCTTTGCCCCCTTTTCCTAAACCGCCGACCAATACCGTTCTAAAATCTTCCCCTCCCAGCAGGCCCTTTCCTTTGACCACGGTAGGGGTAAGATCCACATAGTATTTATGGAGGTAGTCTGGATTTGCAAGTTCTTTAAGGTTTTCAAAAACCAAGTTGGGGATATAGGCAAAAATTTCATTCCCTTTAATATTACCGTCACTATCGGCATTAATCTCAAAGGCATGTAGCATGCCGTCATTTGCACCCACATATAAAACCCCTTCTTCAAGCACCGGAGAAGAATGCACGATATCTCCCAGTTTTGTTGAACGGGTACGGTAGCCGTCGATTTTTTCACCTTTGATATACCCAACAACATTTCTATACTCCGGTCCCAATATTGCCTTTTGCCTGTCTGTCAGCCGATTTTCGTCAAATTCAATGCCAGAGTTCCCATTGTAGCTGAGTATGTTTCGTTGATTCCATAGCTTGAGATTCAAACTTTCAGCGCCAGACCATGCGGGATTATCAACGAGGATTTCACCGGAGTCTGAATCTATACGATATGCCTTGACATCACCGCTCCATTCACCAGTAAAATAGCCGGCCTGAAAGATAATGATGTCATTACCAACCCCACTATACCGTGTATCTCTGCTCAACAAAATCGAGGAAGACGAGCCAAAACGGTCCAGTACATTGCTTGTGAGTTCGGCGAACACCTTTACCAGTTCCTGGGGGTCTTTATGGGTCAAAAACCGGCCTCTTCCATTGACCGTGGCGTGAAACAGGTCATCGATCGTTTCTTTCGATTTGGTCTCTATTCTCTCCGGCCAGTTCGGGTAAATGCCGTGGGTGAGATTTTTTTCGTCTATTTTTTTAAGGTAGTGCAAACTGGAAGGATCAACTTCATAGTTATCGGGGTCTA
>CALZJV010000020.1:22873-29460 GCA_945787595.1 uncultured Desulfobacterales bacterium
TAAACTAGGTCCGGAAGACCTTTCCCCGAAGGAGCATCCTGCGGGTCCGGCGATAGATCATTTTCATAATAATACATGGCCACATCCGCCAAGGTTTCGGACAGAGCATCCGCATAGCATCCGTCATCATAAAGGCTCTTATTATCGCCGTCGGCATTGTCTACCCTGAGATCCATGATATCATAGCTGTAGTAGCCATCCGATATAATAATGGTGAAGCTTTGTTGACAGGCGCCGCCTTCAGGTTCCGGGAAATAAGGAGGGTCTTCCCCCGCCACGCTTCTGCCCCTGAAATGGGTCAGATAATTTGAATTGCTAGTATAGTAGTTTCCCACATCATGAAGCGCTTCTCTCAGCGGCGTATCCCCTCCGGGGTCGCAAGCGTACAATTCTTGAAGAAGCGCCGTGGTTTCGTCGTAAGATATGCCTTCTTTCCACACGCTTACGGGTTTGAGCGGTACAATGATCCTACCGTTTATGCTCAGGATACCAACTCGGACTCCCTTAAGTTTTTTGATTACCCCCGCGATGGCGCCCTTGGCCGCATATTCTCTGCGTCTGTGGTAGGTAAACCAGTTGGCAAAGTTCTGCCGTGCCCTTCCATATTCATTTACCCGTATTTCCCCGGGCGGTCCGGCTACCGATCTTACCTTCTTGATCTGTTCCGCCATACCGCTACCTTCGACTTCCGTGATCACAAAGTATTTTATCCTCTTCTCATCACCATCCAAGACGATGAGGTAGATGTCACCGTTTTGCGCTTGCTTGAAATAGTGAGCGTGTTTAACCTGTAAGGTGGCATCGGGCGGGGCTTGCATTTCAAGGGTGATGGAAAAAGACTCTGCATCAAGGTCAGTGGCACCCGCATTTTTATTAAGCGGATGGCGCTTCGGGAAATCAGTGTCGGCAGGCAGGAAGTCCTGATTTCCGTAACCGGGCCAGGGGTCATAGGTAATCTCCGGATTGTAGTACATGACATTATATTCATGAGACTGGGATTTCCAGAGTATCCTGCCGGCTGGTCCCATGTATCCTAACACATCCTGAAAGGCATGATCTCCGGCATTGTCAAAAATATAGCAGTACCCCTCCTGCTCATCTTCACTAGGATTTGGAAAGCGCCCTTCATAATAATCGGCTGCCAGGACCTCAAAGGACATGCTCGCGGAGTCATCTAGTAAAATCATGATATTGGCGGGCGCCGGCTTGATTCCAGTCATCAGGGGTTCATCGGTCAGGTCCATTGCCCCATGAGCTGGGTTTCCTAAAAAGAAAACAGCAGTCAAAAGAGTACTTACAAACACAATTATCAAGCCGGTGAAAAATTGTTCCGAGAGCCCGGTAAAAGGCAAATTGTGTTGTTTAAAATGTCGCATCTTATGTCTCCTCTAAAAGTTGAAGAGCCTGGCCGGGGGGCGATGAGATCTCTCATAAAGTTAGCGAATTTTGATCTCCGGCGGCTGCAGAAGAAGAAAATCAAATGCTGCCATTGAGTTAATTTCCGATGGAGGCAAAATAGAGCCAGCACCACCATCAGTCATCGGCAGCTTGATCCTCTTGCTTGCTAATAGACTTTTGCATATTCTATTTTTAATATGACCAGACCTTTGCTGCTAGATCGGCCGTAAATTGAAAATGTATGTTTGGCGGGTTTGCTCATATCCAGTGAACTGCCTGAAGGAATTCCGTGGTGAACGCTCAGATATTCGGTATTTTGCGGATCTACTACGGATGCCTGGGGGACGACCCCGTCCATTTTTTCTCTGTCCTCCCAGAATTTGAATACCGTGCTATCGTTGAGGACCTCCTCATCCAGACTCATCCAGGGAGGGAGATTTTCCAGCGGATTTATGCTGCCTTCCAATAACTCAACTACTTCCATGACGGCCCCTTCGGCATTGTAAAAACAACGCTGGTAGACATATTCATTAGCGGCGATACGGATTTCCGTGTTGGCTGTCCTCGAGGCGGCAACGCTGATAATTGTCAGCAATCCCAGAAGCATGACAGACATTATAATCATCAAGGCGCCTTGATCATTTTTCAGAATAGATGGGGTTCTCATCGTGGTCTGATAATCCTTCTTTTAAATAGTTCAGCCGCTAAGGCTCTAAACTTTTCCCGAGACTGCTTTCGGAAAAAGTGGCCCCTAAGGGCAGCAAGCACGCCGATAACTTATATAGGTTTCAGGTGTCGGGTGTCAGGTGTCAGCCCAGCCGCTGGCCTGAAAAGCGGCCAGTTTGATCAAAAAAGAAACTCCAACACGACAAATGTCGATTGTCGAATGACGAATTAAGGAATTCTTTCTATTTTATTTGTTAAAAAAGCAGAGCGAAGCGACATCCACAATTCATCGATCGTCATTCGTCATTCCATGAAGACTCATACGAGGTGCCAGTATCTAACACTTCCTTTTCCTGACACCTGACACCTTACGTTCCTTATAACATGTTGTCAGATAAAGCCCGCTAAGAGCCTAAGCCACAAAGGTTTTTACCTATGTTGAGTGGTTCGGGCCGCGGGCTCGAACCCCGAACCTATGACCGTTCTGTTTAGGTTCTAAATGCCAAGGTTGCGACAAATGACCCGGGTGGAATAGGTACGACTTATCAATTTGTATTTTCCGGCCGGTTCTCGAACTGTAATTGAAATTTCAATTGTATGGATATCTTCAAGAATACTTGTTTCTTCATCATCCCTGTTGAAATATTCAAATGTCAGATTGTTGACATGGTCGACCAGAGATCTGTTAGATCTGGAGTTGCCATCTTTTTGTCTTATCAGCTGATGTTTGTCATTCAACAGATATGAAATGTCCTCATTTTGACCTGTTTCGATTTCGCCGCTGCCATTTGTGTCCTGCTGAAAGCGGATTTTATGGACAGATGCTTCTAAGATTCCAATTTGGTTTATATTTAGCGGATTTAAACCAGCCATACGTAGATCGCGCGTCAAAATATTTATGCCGGCCCGCGTTACCTGCTGAACCCCTGCAGTAACGTTCTGGGCAGTATAGGCTCGATTCAGGGAAATCAGCAGGCTGACTATTGCCGCCATTACCATCATCATGATGGCAAGGGCCAATACCAGTTCTGTCACGGTAAAGCCGTCGGATCCGGATGTAATGAGTAATAATTTTTTTTCCGGCCGGATGTTTTGGGAAAAATGGACCATCATGCTCCGTTTCCACGGGTGAGTGTTCTTAGAACCACTTCGCGGTTTTGTCCCAGTCGATTCCAACTCACAGTCACTTCAATGATTTTGACTGTCTCGGAAAAAGAAGCACTGATGTCACACACGCGTTTAAAGATCCCGCTCAGATGTTCGGGTTCAAGAGCTTCTGAGCACTGAATTTCCATTTGTTGGATGGGTAATGTTTTTAAATATTCCATTTTTTCTCGTGCCAGCATGGTCCCAATTGTAATGATGTTGCCGGCAGTATTGTTGCGGGTCGTCGATAATACCATACTGCCAACAGCAACAAATCCAATTGCAAAAATGGCCATGGCGATGAGTACTTCTATCATCGTCCGGCCCTTGCAGTTTTTTGATATTAAATGTCTTTTGCGGTATTTTGCCATATCCATGCGCTGGGATTATTCAGTTCGTATACGACCGGTACTACTGACAATTATTTTTTTTACCATTCCTATCGAGTTTACTAAATAAACCGTACCTGAAGCGGAGGTGCCCCGGCCTTTAAATCTGGTTTTTTTGCTGCCATTGCCGGTATTGGCAAATGTCGTTGCCGAGAGATCGATTCTAACTCCTTGGGGGAGCGATCTCTTTCTAAAAAGTTCCTCGCCTGCATCATGTATTCCTTTGGTTGCCCCGGTATCCCTGAATATTGCATAACTTTTTCCAGTAAAATTGACCGCGACCGGTCCGTTCTCCTGGATGGCCTTTAATTTTGCCAGTTCCAGGCTTCCTTTAAGATTATTTACGGCGCCATTTAACTTTGCCTTGTTGAGCCAATTTATCAAATCAGGGACTGCAAGGGCCGAGATAAATGTGATCAAGAAGATGACCACCAGAGCTTCGATTAGTGTAAATCCTTTGGCGTTTGGCACCGAAACGTACCTCCTTTTGTCGCCGCTTAACTCCCCAATACGTACAAAAAGCAAAAAAAATCCGGGCTGCCGGTTTCCCGGGAGACCCGGTTTCCCAGTTCATAAAATTTAAATTATTAACTGTTAGCAAGAAGGATACCAATAAACAAATATTTAGTATTAATTAATATATTTAGATAGTTATAAAAAAGCCAACCATCTGTAGTGTCGGAAATATTTATAATATGGGGATATTTTATGAAATAAAAGTGAGGTATTTATGAATAAAAAGTTAGAGAACGAATATGGAAATGGCGGCCTTTACCCCAATGTTGCCGAATAACTTTTACCGATCTGCCGGGTGTGACGGCCGGCTGCTTGTTTACTGAAAGATTTTATGGTAATCAGGTGCATTTATCGGAGGATAGATGTTTTCAGGTATTCAGGAAATATTGGTGCTGGTGATCATTATTCTGGGGATCTTATTTTTGCCCAGAATTCTCAACAGAGGGCAGGAAAAAAGACCGGCTGTACCCAGGCCGGCTATTGTGATTTCCGGAAAAATGCGACTGGTTATAGCTGCTTCTGTTTTATGGCCGGCGGTGATGGCAGTTTTTATGCAACCGTGGGAGAAAGAACTTTTCCGCTATCTCTATCTCGGAGTCGGCCCGGTAGCGCTTATATGGACACTTTACTGGGTGGTAACCGGATTCCGGAAATGATGAATGCCCGCTGGAAGCTGGTTTCTGGTAACTGGACGCTTGATAAAGGGCTTTTAAATCTGCAAGCTTAAAGTTTAGCACATGATTGCTATCTTCTGTAAGCTATGAACTAAGCTTTTTTCAAGACGACGCTCGGGAAAAGTGCCCCTAAGGGCCCATATGCCTTCAGCTACCCAATTGCGCTTTCCGATTTCGCACCTCTTATCCGTTTCCCTTCAAACCGATTTCTTCTGCAACCTCGCGCATGCCTGCGATAGTATCCGTAATCAGGTCCGGGATTTCCAGCCCCAGCATCGACGCCCCTTTTTCGATGATGGACCGATCGACGCCCGCAGCAAATCGTTTGTCCTTCCATTTTTTCTTAACCGATTTGGTCTTAACATCCATCACGCTTTTAGATGGACGCACCAGGGCCGTAGTCACTACCAGCCCTGTCAATTCATCAATGGCATAAAGCACTTTTTCCAATTCAGTTTCGGGTTTGACATCGACACAAATACCCCATCCATGGCTAATCACCGCACGGATGTATTCTTCGGGCCAGCTGTTTTCGCGCAATATTTCTTCCGTCTTTTTGCAGTGTTGATCGGGGTATTGTTCATAGTCCAGATCGTGAATCAGGCCGATAATTCCCCATTTCATCTCGTCCTCGTTACGTTTGCGGGCGAAATATCGCATCACACCTTCGACGGCCAGCGCATGTTTTATCAGGCTTTCGGTTTTGTTGTATTTTTTCAGAAGCGCCAGGGCCTCTTCACGGGTCGGAATTTTCTCGCTCATTTGGTTGCCTCCGGATAGAATCAAAAAATGTTAGTGTTCCGCTATTCGACTAACTGACTGTAAATAAATAGAAAATTTCACAGAATATTATGGTATCAACGTGCCATTGTCAAGAAAAGATCGGGTTAAAAATTTTGTTTTTTCTTGATCCAGCAAGCATTGACGGTTATGGTCACAGATGATTAACGTCTAATATATAAATATGTCGTCAAACCTATCTACAAAAGGAGGGAAAATGGTCATCAAAGGTCATGGGATCGAAGCGTTAAGCGAATTTGCCATGGAGCAAATCAAGCAGGCGGGCAAGAAAGCCCTGCCGTATTATGGAAAGGGCAAAACCCGGGTTAAATTCGATCAGGGGATGGTTACCGAGGCGGATATTCGCATAGCGGACTATTTCCAGGAAAAGCTAAATGAGCGTTTTCCAGATCACCACATATTCAAATATGACGAGCTTAACGAAAAATATTCCCATGAAGGAAAGCGATATCTTTGGATCTTTGATCCCATCGAGGGTGTGGCGAATTATCAGGCCGGGATCCCCATTTGGGGGATGTCCGTGGCGTTGCTCGATAATTTCTGGCCCATTTTAGGCGTGTTTTACATGCCGGCTACCGGCGATATATTTCATGCCAGGGCCGGGCAGGATGCGTTTTGGGGTAAAAAGAAAATACGAATATCAGAAGCAGCGACCGTCAATGATGAGAGTGTCCTGTTTACGTTCTCCCGCTTTCACCAGTATTATCGATCGAATTTTCCGGGTAAAATACGAAATTTAGGATGTGCTTCGGCCCACATTTGCTATGTGGCCATGGGGCGGGCCGACGCGGCGGTTATCGCCAACGAGTCGTTTCAGGGGTTGGCAGCCGCCCGTGTGATCCTTGAGGCCGCAGGGGGGAAAGTGTGTAATTTTGACGGCTGCGATTTTCATCTGAATGAATACCTGGACGGGCAGAAGATCGACGATCACTTGCTGGTTGCGGCGCCCGAAAGTTTTGCCCAGGTCAGGAAATGTCTCAAACCGGGTCCCTGATTG
>CALZJV010000021.1:0-9191 GCA_945787595.1 uncultured Desulfobacterales bacterium
ACTTAATGAGATGCAATTTTATTTCTCTGACAGGATTAACAGGATGGACAGGATATAGCTTAGAGCTAAACTAAACCAAAACAATCCAGTAAATCCTGTTAATCCTGTCTAAATAAATGAAGTTTCATACGAGATCTTTAGCGATACTGTCGAAAAACCCAAAACTGATGATTTTGTGGCTTGTAAGTACTTGATTTTATTATAAGCGAAATTGAAAAAAATGCTAAAATAGTATTTTTTCGACAGTCTCAGCAATAGGGATAAACAAATGAATCCGGAACCCCCGCAGAATACGGAGACCATTTCCATGCGATGGGGAAGTGATGCCATTGCCGAAATGTTGCGACGCCTCGACCTGAATTTCATTGCCCTTAACCCCGGAGTCAGTTTCAGCGGTCTTCACGACAGCCTGGTCAACTATTTGGGAAACAGGGATCCTCAAATTCTACTCACCTTACATGAAGAAAGCGCCGTGGCGATCGCCCACGGATATGCCAAGATCACTGGGAAACCCATGGGTGTT
Organism: uncultured Desulfobacterales bacterium; assembly: GCA_945787595.1. Next base: position 524 of record CALZJV010000021.1, read on the forward strand.
GTCTTGCACAGCAACGTGGGGCTCATGAACGCCACCATCACCATTTTCAATGCCTGGTGCGATCGGGTGCCGATCATTATTCTCGGCGGCAGCGGGCCGCTGGATGCCGCCAAACGTCGCCCCTGGATCGATTGGATTCACACTGCACAAGATCAGGGGGCTCTGGTCAGAGATTATACCAAATGGGATGACCAGCCTGCGTCCGTGACGGCTGCTTTAGAGTCCCTGCTGCGTGCCTATCAACTGAGTTGCACGGCTCCCTATGGTCCCGTATATGTCTGCCTTGATACCGATCTTCAGAAGCACCAACTGGAGGAAAATCTTTCAATCCCTGATCCTGCCCGCTTCAAACCGGCACAGCCGCAGGAGGCCCCGCGTGATGTCATACGGCAAGCTGCGAAAATTCTTTCAGGTGCCCGACGCCCGCTAATACTTGCCGGGCGTGTTTCCCGCAGTCAGGAGCATTGGAAGCTGCGCATCAAATTGGCAGAAGCTTTGGGAGCCAAGGTGGTAACCGATATGAAAGTCGGTGCTGCTTTTCCCACCGGACATCCACTGCATGCGGCGGGACCCTCCATGATTTTGTCGGCAAAAGCCGCAAATTTAATCCGTCAGGCAGATGCAATACTCAGTCTCGATTGGCTCGATCTCGGCGGTACCATAAACCAGGTATGGAAAACGACTAATTTCAAAGCGAAGGTCATTCATTGTTCCGTCGATGCTTATATCCACCGGGGATGGAGTAAAGATTACCAGGGATTGCCGCCTGTGGATTTGCCGATTCTGGCCCAGCCCGACGCCATTTTGCCACGTCTGCTGGCCGCCTTGGCAGAGTCGGGTAGTCTAGAGCGAACAATGGCCAATGGAGATGATGATGCGGGCCGAACCGAAACCTCCACCATCTGCTCGGAGACAGGCTCTAAAAATAAATCCAGCGCGATCGATTTTTTCGATATAGCACTGGCGCTTAAAGCAGCGCTGGATGATAGAAAAATCTGTCTTGCTCGGCTGCCTATCGAGTGGCCGGAGGAGGCCTGTGATTTCAGGGACCCACTGGATTACCTCGGCAGCGACGGCGGGGGCGCGGTGGGGGCCGGCCCCGGTATGGCGGTCGGTGCGGCCCTGGCGCTGCGCGGTTCGGACCGTCTGCCGGTTGCTATTTTAGGAGACGGCGATTACCTGATGGGGGTCAGCGCCCTCTGGACCGCCGCACATTATGACATCCCCTTGTTGATCATCGTTGCAAATAATCGTGTCTATGGGAATTGCGTTCGCCATCAGGAACGAACCGCGAACATGCGCAGCCGTCCGCTGGATAATAAATGGGTCGGCCTGCGCATAGATAACCCACCGGTAGACCTGGCGGGAATGGCCCGTGCCCAGGGGGTGGACGGGGAAGGCCCTATTGATGACTATGATAGTCTGATCGGCGCTTTCACACGTGCCGTTGAGGCGATCGACAAGGGACGCTGTTATTTGGTTGATGTATTGATGGTGTCCGGTGAAAATCATATTGAGTGATCATCCCCGCAGGGTTTGCGGGAAAATATCAAATCCACCAGACAAAAGGAGGGTAAAATGATGAAGCAAAGAAAGTCGGCAATATATGAAAAATGGGTTGCGACAACACTCATCGCCGTTGTTGGGCTGTTTTTTGGTTTTTGCCAGGCGGTGACGGCCGCGGACAAATACCCCAGTAGGGCGGTAACCATTATCAACCCGCTGAGGCCGGGTGGGGGAACAGACATCGAACTGAGGAATCTGGCCCCGTTTGTGCAAAAATATCTCGAGGAAGCGGTGGTTGTCAAGTCCATGCCTGGAGGCGGGACGACCATTGGCGTCACGGCTGCAGAAGACGCCAAATCGGACGGATATACCCTCATTTGCGTACCTTTGCAGCATGCCATCCTCGCCCAGAATTTCCACGACAGCGGCACTCATCTGGAAAATTTTGAGCCCATCTACGGCTGGTTTGAAGGACCCATGTCCATCGAAGTGAAAGCCGATTCTCCTTACAAAACCTTAGATGACTTAATAGCAGCCAGCAAACAAAAAAAACTTAAGGCAGCCCTGGCCGGGATTGGATCCATCGATCATCTCCATACCCTGCTTTTGGAACAAAAACTGGGGATCAAGGCCGTAACCATTCCCTATGGTGGCGGAGGACCGGCATCGAAGGCAGCTATGGGCGGTGAAGTGGATTTCCTTGTAGGCTTGAGTACGACCGCCGTTCGTTTTGTGAAAAACGGAAAATTGCGAGTACTTGCAATCCTGGGACCCGAGCGCTTGGAGGCCCTTGCGGATGTTCCTACCATTTACGAATTGGGATATAAAGATTATCCCAATATTTCTTTTATTCGCGGCGTGTTGTCACCCCCCGACACGCCTGCGGATGTTGTCGAAACCCTCGAAAGTGCGTTCAAAAAGGCCGTCGATGATCCAGGCTTCAGAGAGGTCATGCAAAAACAGGGACGGCCGGTTAAGCCATTCAGCAGCCAGGGCATGAAAGAAGCATCCGAGGAGACCTTCAAGCTCTCGGAAAAGTACACGCCTTTCATGAAAGAAGCGGCAAAGAAAAAATAAAACATGTATCCGGTGTTGAGGAGGGGGATATGGAATTACCCCTCCTCGCCACAGCATTGATTGATTCAGGAGGTATTGGGATGGTTCGGTATCTTCATCAAAAGAACTTTTTTTGCGCCTCTTTTCTGACAGACCTGGGTTTACTGCTGCTGAGCATTTTTCTTTTTATTCTGGCGGCCGACTATCCGGACATGGCCAGGACCTTTCCACGCCTGGCATTGTTGATGATAATGGTCTTTGTCATTCTGGATATGTTCAACAGCGTGCGGCAGGAGACGGGAAAAAGTAAGGATCCGCAGGGCGTTCGTTCAAAACAACAATTCAAGGTCATCTACATGGTTGCCCTTATGTTTATCTTTTTTCTATTTATGTTTTTGTTCGGACTTGCACTGGGTACACTTTTCTTTCTTCTTCTTTCCGGCTGGACCTTGGGCTACCGGAAATTAAAACCGCTTATCTTTTCAGCGGTTGTTATCTCTGGTTTTGTTTACATCATTTTTCGTGTCATCATGAATTCCTTTTTACCGGAAGGGCTTATTTTTAACGTCATAGGAGGATAACGGCGTGTATTCCCTTGAGGCATGGATCTCGGCTGCCGGAATAGTTTTTCAATGGCAGAACATGGCGATGGTTTTTGGGGTTTCTCTGATTGGATTGACGATCGGATTTCTCCCGGGAATCGGCCCCTTGACGGCATTGCCCCTCTTTCTGCCGATTACCTATGGCATGCTACCCGGACCGGCCCTGATCCTTCTGGCCGTTCTTTACATGAGTACAACTTATGGCGGATCGTTATCAGCCATCTTATTGAACACGCCGGGCACGGCCGCTTCGGCGGCGACATGCCTCGATGGATATCCCATGGCCAAACAGGGCAAGGGAGGGGTGGCGATCGGTATTTCTATGATGAGTTCGTTCGTCGGCGGGTTCATCGGTCTGGCCGGTTTGATTTTCCTTTCTCCCATGATTGCCAATTTCGCCCTGAAATTTCAGCCGGCTGAGTATTTTATGCTGGCCGTCCTCGGACTGGTTTTGATAGCGTCCTCAGCAAAGGGATCGATTTTAAAAGGATTTATTGCCGGTGGATTTGGATTTGTTGTCAGCTCCATCGGGATGGATTTGATGACCGGCTACTCCCGTTTCACCTTCGGCAGTACCTATTTGAAAGGTGGTATTCCTCTAGTACCTATGATCATCGGCTTGTTCGCCTTTTCCGAGGTTTTGTCTCTTATTGAAAGCGGCGATCACACAATTTCTGAAAAAGGAGAGTTGTCGGGTAAGATAATTGATGGCTTGAAGACCCCCTTCCGGTATCTGAAAACAGTTGTCCGATCCTCTCTCATTGGTTTGGGGATCGGCACGATTCCGGGTGAAGGGGCAGCGGTGGCAAATTTTACGGCCTACCTGGCAGAGGCGCGTGCCTCCAAACATCCTGAAGATTTCGGAACCGGAATTCCCGAGGGCGTCATTGCCCCGGAGGCGTCCAACAATGCCTGTGTGGCCGGCGCCCTGATCCCCACATTGACACTGGGGATCCCCGGGGGAGGTGTTGCAGCCGTTTTCATGGGCGGGATCATGATACACGGGCTTAACCCGGGTTTTGAACTGTTTACCAGGCACCAGGGTGTCCTGACAACCCTTTTTGTCGGGTTGCTGATTGCGAATTTCCTGCTTCTCATATGCGGATCTATTCTCAGTCAGTTTGCCGCAAAGGTAACCGTGATTCCCATAAATATTCTGGCCCCGACAATCGTCGCCTTGGGCGTGATTTCCACCTATATCATGCGCAGCCAGATTCTGGATGTGGTTGCGGCAATCACTGCCGGTGTTGTGGGATATTTCATGAAAAAGTACGGGTACAGCACCATTCCGTTTCTGGTTGCATTTATTCTGTCGCCAATCGCAGAAAAGAGTTTTTATCAGGCCCTGCTTCTTGCCGACGGGTCCTATTTGACGTTTGCCCTGCGTCCCATATCCGGCTTTTTGCTGTTAGTAACCATACTGGCTCTGGTTTTACCCCCGATATTAAAAAAAAGTCGAAACCCGAACCGGCATGGGGTGATTGAAGAAAATGAGTCACCGACGCATTGATTGTATGAGCCCCATAATCCCATTAAGCGACCGGCGAAGTATCGCTGATGAAATCGTTGAAGGAGACGTTGCCTGCCATGAAACATCAATTGCTAAAAATCAATATGTCCGACCGGTCCTTTGAAATTGAAGATATTCCAAAGGAGATTATCAGGAAGTATATCGGCGGAAGGGGCTTGGGTGCTTACCTGTTATATCAGTCCGTACCGCCGAAAGCAGATCCTCTGGGTGAGGAAAATCATCTCATTTATACCGCCGGCCCGGCCAGTGGTTCCGGACTGTTTTATTCCTCCAAGGCCAACCTCAATACAAAGTCGCCCTTGACCGGAATATATCTCTACTCCATTTCAAGCGGCGTTTTGGCCCAGCAGATGCGAAAAGCAGGTTTCTGGGCCGTTGATGTCAGCGGTATTGCCGATTCTCCGGTTTATCTCGTGATCGAAAACAGGAAGGTTCTGTTCAAAGATGCCACCGCCTTATGGGGAATGGAGACAGCTGCGGCCCAGGAGTACATGCTGAAAGATCTTTCCCTGAAAAACGCAGCAACCGTCGGCATCGGTCCGGCCGGTGAGCATCTGAACCGCTATGCAGCAGCTTTTTCAGATGGCGCTCTCTATCGTTGCTTTGGCCGAGGCGGCGGCGGCGCTGTCATGGGCTCAAAGAATCTCAAAGGCATGGTGGTTGCCGGAGACGGAGGTGTGGACATCGGCGACAAGCAGCAATTCGAAGCAGTGAAGAAAAATATCACCCAACTGCTCAAAACCGATTTTAAAGGGTGGGCGGACTGGTGGCGCCGGTATGAGACGGCATCTGATCTGGAAACCATGAATGAACTGGGACTGCTGCCCACCCGCAACTGGCAGACGGGTCAATTTGAAGGTTGGCGCGGGATCGACAAGTCCACCACGCCCATGGGATGGCCGGAGAAAGGAAGAGCCTGCGGACCCTATTGCCCGACGCCGGGGTGTCGGGAAGTTGAAGTCAAAGACGGTCCCTATCAAGGCGCACACAGCGATATCGAATGGGAAACCGTCTATGCCTTTGGTACGAGCTGTGGCGTTGATAAAATAGAGGCCGTCATTGCCGCCGGCCAGATATGTGATGAATATGGTGTTGATACGATAACGGCCGGGATCACCATCGGGTTTGCCATGGAGTGTTTTGAAAAAGGACTGATCAATAAAGGCGACACAGACGGTATCGATCTGCGTTTTGGTAATGATGCAGCCATGATCGACGTGTTGAAGAAAATGGTCAATCAGGCGGGATTCGGCCAACAGATAGCTAAAGGTAGCATGCGTCTATCAAGAGAAATCAAGGGTTCGGAGGCATTTGCGATGCATGCCAAGGGGATGGAGTTTGGCGGATATGAATGTCGCGGCTCGAACGGACAGGCCCTTCAATTTGCCATCGATACCCGCGGCGGCTGCCACCACGGTTATGGTTTGCCTGCCAGAATGGAAATGTTTGACAACACGCGACTGGATGTGGCAGGCAAGGGCGAATATGTAAAAAAGGCGGCCATATCCCGTATCGTGCGTGATTCCATGATCGTCTGCACTTTTACCCCCATATACGGGGAAAACCTCATCGCCGACACCCTGACGTCTCTGTTTGGGGAAACGTGGTTGGTGAAGGATCTCGAAGCGGTGGGAGCCAGGGTTATGTGTCAGGAGCGATTGTTTAACATACGTGAAGGACTGACAGCCAGCGATGATACGCTGCCTGCACGGCTGCTGGAGGAGCCCAAACCGGACGGGCCGACCAAAGGTGAAGTCGTGCCGTTAGAAGAATTGAAGGCGGAGTACTACAAGGCGATGGGCTATGATGCATTGACCGGCAATCCGCCCGATTCTCTCCTGGCCAAACTGGGCATTGAAAAATGATCGGCAGTTTGTGACTAATTATCGAAACAACTCAAGGAGGAGCGGCGCTGCGTCAGTACCAGGCCATGCTCATCGGCAAACCCCACTGGTATCAGGAGGAAGAGATAGAGAAAATTCGGCAACAGGAATATGGTAGCAAAGGCCTTATCAAAACCTGGGATTATTACAAGTGGCAACTGGCACAATAGAAACCCAATTGTAAGGCTACTTTTTGCCCCATTTATTGAAGCACTACTGAAATGAAAACCACCCATGAGAAAGGATCTGAGCCATGTCACTATCTTTATCGTTTGCCTGTCCGCCTTATGACCGAATTTTACCACTGGCTTACGGCCGGGTCGCAGCCCAGGGAATCCGTTTGAATTATTTACCCCTTGAGGTGGAAGAAGTTTTTTGGCGGCAGCTGCGCAACCAGGAGTTCGACATTTCCGAATCCTCGTTTTCATCCTATGTCATGCTGCGCTCTCGGGGGGATGAGCGGTTTGTCGCCATCCCTGTTTTTACTTCACGGGTATTTCGGCACGCTCATATGTTTAAAAACACCCACAAGGGAATTCAGGGGCCCCAGGATCTAAAGGGAAAAGTTGTTGGATTACCGGAATTTCAGATCACGGCCGTGGTTTGGCAGCGGGGGATTTTGCAGGATGAATATGGGGTGTTCCCCCAGGACGTCCACTGGCGCAGCGGCGGGCAGGAGACCCCCGGCCGCAAGGAGAAAATAGAGCTTAACTTACCGCCGGAGATCGACCTGCAACCCATTCCATCGGGTAAGTACCTGTCTCAGATGCTGGATGACGGTGAGTTGGATGCCATGATCGGTGCCCGCGCGCCCTCCTGTTTTACAAAGGGGTCTCCCAATGTGGCGCGAATCATTGAAAATCCGCGAGAGGTCGAGGAACAGTATTTTCAAAAGACCGGTATATTTCCGATCATGCACACGGTCATCATCAAACGGAAAATCTATGAGAAACATCCCTGGATCGCCATGAATCTTTATAAAGCGTTTTGTGAGGCCAAGGCAATGGCTATGCGCAGCTACAACGAAACAGCCGCCTTGCATGTCACGCTGCCCTGGATTCATGATGAAATTAAACGGACGAAGATAACCTTGGGTGAGGACTGGTGGCCGTACGGGGTGGCCCAAAACCGCCATGTTCTGGAGACGTTTTTGCGTTATCACCACGAGCAAGGTCTTTCGGACAGATTGATGACGATCGAAGAATTGTTTGCACCCGAAACCCTGGATGAAGAGTTTAAAATTTAAGTGAAAAACTCCATGATCGCAACCGACATAATAGAGGCTGATGTCCTGTGCATCGGAGGCGGTATTGCCGGTTTAATGGCGGCTATCCGGGCCGGTGAGCTTGGCGCAAAGGTGGTGGTTGCCGAGAAGGGCAACACCTTATCCAGCGGAGCGGGCGGACTGGGGAATGATCATTTTGTCTGTTATATCCCTGAGATTCACGGGTCCGACATTATGGCGGTTATCGAGGAACTGCGAACAGGGCAATTGCGGGCGCGACTGAAGGATCTGGAAAAGACCCGGGTTTGGATTGAACACACATATGATATCGTCAAATTGTGGGACAACTGGGGCATTCCCATGAAGTATCAGGGAAAATTCGAATTCGCTGGGCATTTCTACCCCGGGGATTCCTACCCCTGTCATCTCAAATACGGTGGCAAAAAACAAAAAGCGGTGTTGACCGCCGAAGCGCTTAAACGAGGCGTATCCATCATCAACCGGGTCATGATGTTCGAGCTGTTTCACGATAACGGTATTTACGGAGCCATCGGTTTGCACACGCGCAAGGGCCATCTCATCGAATTCCGCGCGAAAAGTGTGATTCTCGGAACCGGTACGGTCACCCGACTCTATCAGGGCCTCACCCCCGGTTGGATGTTTAACGCCACCCGGCCCGGTACCCTCACCGGCGACGGCAGAGCTATGGCTTACAAAGCCGGAGCCGAACTGTTTAATGTCGAAACCCTTGAACACCATGCCGGCCCTAAATACTTCACCCGATCCGGACAGGCGACCTGGGTAGGTGTCGTCCGGGACCCTCAAGGCAAAGCGATCGGTCCCTATCTCGAAAAACCGGATAAGC
>CALZJV010000021.1:9212-31902 GCA_945787595.1 uncultured Desulfobacterales bacterium
GGGCCTGTCTATATGGATTGCCGTGGTATCTCGCAAGATGATTACGAATATATGATGCTCTGGTTCGAGCATGAAGGTTTCAGCGCGCTTACAAACCATCTGCATGCAAGGGGCATCGATCTCAGAAAAAACCCAATTGAATGGGCCACCTACGGGATGCGCGGCAGTTGCGGCAGTATTTGGCAGGACGTCAACGGTCGGACCTCCATGGAAGGCCTATACGTCGCCGGCGATGAAACCACACGGAGCATTTCACCGGCGGCGACATTCGGTTGGATTGCCGGAAAGCAAGCGGCTAAATGGGCCGGGAATGTGGAAGCCGAAAACGGCAAAAAGGCCAAGGAATTGGTCGATGAGAAGAAGCGCTTCATAACTGAAATCGGACGCCGCGAAGAAGGGCCGGACTGGAAAGAAGTTAACATCGCCTTGCAACAGATTATGAGCGAATATGCCGGGTCCATCCGGTCGGAAACCTTGCTGGAGGCCGGTCATAGTCACTTGCGCCGATTGAAACAGGAGGCACGCGCCACCGTGGTAGCCAGGAATCCGCATGAGTTAGCGCGGACGTTAGAGGTGTTGAACCTGTTGGATCTGGGCGAGCTTGTCTGTGTCGCGGCCAAAGAAAGAAAAGAAACAAGGGGGCAGCATAACCGCACGGATTATCCTTATACAAATCCGGTATTGGATAAATATCTGATTGTTAAACATGTTGATGGCCGGCCGGTTACGGAATGGCGCTAACAAAGCCTTAACGTTGCCTATCTTTGATATAACTGCCGTTGCAGATATTCTTGACACAGTTGCCTTTACTGTGCCGACGCTGGTCGCTCGATGCTTGTTACTCGATGCTGGATACTGGATAGTGGTTTCTGGAGACCAGATGTATCGATTTAACATCCGGTGGAATTCAAATTTTCCCAGAATCGAGCATCAAGAGACCAGCATCCAGGCTCGAGTATCCAGAATCGAGGATCGCCTAATGATACCAAGGGATTTCGGCGAGACAGTATTGTTTGAGTGTGATATCCAACGCAACTAAAGGGAAAATCCAGGAGTCTTTGAATATGCCACCCGTTATTGACAAAAAAAAATGCAGCCAATGCGGCCAGTGTGCCGACATATGCTCGGAGGATGTGTTCTTTGGCTCCGAGAAAAAAAAGACACCGTTTGTAGCATATCCGAAAGAATGCTGGCACTGCAATGCATGCGTGCTGGCCTGCCCCGTGGATGGGGCTATCCGGTTAAGGATCCCGCTACCCATGATGGTGTGTTATAAATAACTCACCGTCTACAGGTAGTCATTGCAATCGAAAACATTTTAACAACTAAAAAGAAGGAGGCCAAGATGAAAAGATATTTAATTGTTTTGTCGGTGGTGGTTTTTATTTTAACAGGATTCCTTTTCGGCATTATTGCGCCGGCTCAGGCTGAGGACTATCCCAGCAAGGACATTCGATTGATTATCGGCGGCAAACCGGGAGGAGGATTTGACACATACGCCCGGGCGATTGGGCGCTACATGAAGAAATACCTGCCCGAAGGTGTGAATCTGATTGTGGAAAACAGACCCGGGGCCGGGCACAAGATTGCCATCACGATGGTTTATAATTCAGAGCCGGACGGCTACACCATTGGAATGCCAATGATGCCGGGGCTGTATTTCCCGCAGATGTTTGAGCAGCAAAAGTATGACATGACAAAAGTCACCTGGCTGGTCACGATTCTCAAGGATCCGAGGGTTCTTGCCATTGCACCCAACTCAAAGTTCAAAACCCTCAAGGATCTGCAACAGGCTGAATCGGTAAGGGTTCCCATCGTTGGTTTTTCGAGTGAAACCGGCGTCCTTCTCGCCAACGAGAAACTGGGTATCAATGCCAAGTACATCAGTGGTCACAAAAACAGTAAAGAATCCGTGCTGGCGGCTTTGCGAGGTGACGGCGATGCCGTGGGCTTCACCTTCGGGTCTTTAAGGAAATTTTTTCTGAAGAAACAACTGATTCCCGTTGCGGTCCTTGGATCTGAAAAAAGGATCCCCCAGATACCGGATGTGCCGACTCTGGCGGAACTTGGTCAACCCGAATTGAATCAAATGCTGGGGACTTATCGTGTTTTGGCTGGTCCGCCCAATTTGCCCCCGGATCGTGCGAAGTACCTGAGAGACAGTATCTGGAAGACCCTCAACGATGCTGAATTTGTGGCGTGGTCAAAGAAAGCCAAAAGGCCGGTCGAAGCGGTAAACGGTGAGGACACGCAAAAGACGTTGAATCAGGTAATGGGAGAGTATGTCAACTATAAAGATGTGCTTAAAAAATACGTAAAATAACATTTAAAAAGAGTCCCATCACCATTCAAACGCTTTGCCTGCTAGTATCAGGAGATTGGAATGTTCGATCTGGATGTTTTTGGGGAAACACTCAAAATCATGTTGAACCTGCGCGGAATCCTTATCCTGCTCTCGGGAACCGTCATCGGGATGATATTCGGCGCTATACCGGGATTGAGCGGTGTTACGGCCATGGTCGTTTTGATTCCGATGACATTTGGCATGGATCCGGTGACAGCGATGTTGCTGCTTGGCGCTGCCTACGGTGCCGCCACATACGGCGGCGCCGTTCCGGCCATATTGATCAACACACCGGGTGAGCCGCCCAACGCGGCCACGGTTCTGGACGGCTTTCCCATGTCTCAACAGGGAAAATCAGGCATCGCCCTTGGCGCTGCAGCAACCGCTTCCACCCTAGGGGGATTTATCGGTCTCATCGTCACGTTCTGCTTTATTCCGCTGCTGGCCAAGTTTGTCATGGCTTTTTCCTATCCTGAATTTTTCATGATGACATTTTTCGGATTGTCCATTATCGCCGTTTTAGGGGAAGGGACCCTTTTAAAAGGGCTGGCAGCGGGAGGTTTCGGCATACTGCTTTCCTGCGTAGGGTACGATCCGATGACTTCTGAATTGAGGTATACCTTCGGGATTGAATATCTCTGGGACGGCATTGAGGTGGTGCCGGCTCTCTTCGGACTGCTGGCCATCGGGGAAGTTATGGATCTGCTGGTGAAGAAAAAGCCAATTGCCGAGCACGAGCTCGTTAACTCAAAAGGCACAGGAGTATGGACCGGTGTGATGGCGACCTTGAAACAACCCTTTTTGATCATTCGTTGCAGCGGGATTGGGACTATTATTGGCGCCATACCGGGGGTCGGGGGCACCGTGGCCGGATTTATTTCCTATATGCACGCCAAACAGACGTGCCGCAATAATGAGAACTTTGGAAATGGAGATGTGCGCGGCGTTATGGCCGCCGAGGCATCCAACGATGCCAAAGAAGGCGGCGCCTTGTTGCCCACTTTGGCATTCGGCATTCCGGGAAGCGCCGGCATGGCCGTATTTTTGGGAGCATTGACCTTGCACGGTATCGATACGGGTCAGGATATTTTCGTAGTCAACCTGGACGTGGTCTATATGCTGCTCATCTCCATGCTGGGATGTCATATCGTAGCCGCCATGATCGGTCTTTCGCTGGCCGATAAGATGGCCTTGCTAACGAAGATCAGACCTGTGCTTTTTGCACCTATTTTATTTTTGGTCTGCCTGATCGGCTCCTTTGCGCTTCGCAACAGTATTGGCGATGTCATTGTCACCCTGCTTTTCGGGCTTCTGGGATACGAAATGCGAAAGTTCGGCTTTTCGCGCATCGCTCTCATTCTGGGGTTGCTGCTAGGCAATATGGCCGAGATATCATTTCGCCAGACCCTGATGACCGAGGCCAGGATCATGGGCTTCTTTACCCGCCCAATTTCAGTAATCCTTTTTATTCTTATTCTGGTTTCAGTCATTTTACCTTTTGTTCAGTCCTACCGGCGGAGAAAAATAAATGAAAAATGAAGAGAAAATTTTCATGATATTTCTTCTGTTCATTATGCTTCTGATGGTTTTTTTCAGTTTTAAATACAGCGGCGGATCAAAAATACTTCCCTTGATCAGTGGTGTTTTTTCGGCGCTAATCATGGGTTTCATGGTGATCATGTCGTTTTCTTCCAAAATTACCTCCTGGTATCAAAAATTTGAGAAGAAATCCGTTTTGTCCGAAAGGACGATGAAGGGAGATGAGAAAAAAAGAGAGATTTCCGTTATTGCCTGGTTTTCAGGATGTACGGTGGTGATCTACTTTCTTGGTTTTTTAGTCGGTATCCCGCTATTCCTTTTTTTGTTTTTAAAATTGTGGGCAAAGGAAAGCTGGCTGCTATCGGTGGTTTTAGCGACGGCTGTTTTAGTGGTCGTCTATTTTACATTCGTTTATATATTGAGAGTTCCTTTACACAGGGGAATGCTATTAACCTGAGGAGACCGGGGGTTTGACCAAGGTGGTCGCCACATGAATCATCGACTGGATCATTTAAACTCAGGTCATGGACAATTCGTCTCACTATATCCCAACCCGGATAAACTGGAAAAGTGGCCCCTGCGCGGCAGACCGGGCGCTGGCTATTTAGTAACGCAAAGCATAGATGTCAGGTGTCAGGTTTCGGGTGTCAGGAAGGCGATTCGCTAAATCCTAAATCCTGAAACCTGAACACTGAAACCCTAAGTTTTTGACAACATGTTGTCAGAAAAAATGGCCTTAGGGCCTAAGGGAGAAAAAATGTCGGAAACAAACAAACCCAACACCGAACAGTTAAAAGCAACGCTGGCATTGGCGTGCCGAATCCTGGGGACCGAAGGACACGATGACTTGAATTTGGGCCATTTGAGTGTCAGAGCTCAGGAGCAATCTGATTTAATGTATATGAAAGGGCGGGGGCTATGCCTGAGTGAAATCCATGCCGAAGATCTGGTGGCCATCGATTTTGATTACAAGAAGGTGGCCGGCCAGCGTGACGCCCATGGGGAGTTGCCTATACACATCGAAATATACAGAAAAAGGCCGGATGTTCATTGTGTCGTGCACACGCATCCGCTTTACGCGACGGCATTTTCCGCCACAGGACAAACCCTGAAGCCCGTGAACAATGAGGGCGTGCTGTTCGCAAAGCCTTTGCCGTACTTTGACAGGGTGACCGACCTCGTAGTGACTCCGGAGTTGGGTGAGGCCCTTGCAGATAAGCTTGGGGATGAAAAAGCAATTATCATGAAGAACCACGGTATCGTGGTTGTCGGAGAAAGCATCGAGCAGGCGACCGTCAGGGCCTTTTTATTGGAAAAGGCTGTCAAAACCCTGTTTGTTGCCAAGGTATTTGGCGAGCCGAACTGGACGGACGACGCCGAGGCGGAACGAAAAGCAAAGCGAATATTTACCGAACCAAAAACAAAAGCCATGTGGCAGGCCCTTGTGAGGCAGCTGGAGTTCAGAGAAGCGCCACTGAGGATTCTCAAGCTTCTGGAAGAACAGATGGCTAAAAGCTAATTACAGATATCGTTGATTGGTTGATTAGTTGACTGGTTAAGTGGTTTTAAATATGGATTTATCCCATATTTGCAAAATAATTGGACACTTCAAGTTTCAACAATCGTAACATTCTGAAATTATGACTATAATTTACCTAATCAACCATTCAACCAGTAAACTATTCAACCAGGTCTGAATTATGATGATGGTACTTTCATTCACTTTCTGGATAAAGGTAAAAGAGATTGGCACCAGCGTTTGCCTTAATATCGGCCTTTTTATACAGCGTATCCATGGTAACGGCCCGTATCGGATTGAAGAACATGGATACATTTTCCGGTGCGTTCATCAGCATGGGGTTTTCGTTTGTCGGCTCCTTGATCCTGTTTATTTTCTTTGTTCCGATCAGCCGGTTCACCGGCTGGGGTTTGATATATTTTATCATTGCCGGTTTATCCGGTCCCTGTATCGGCCGGCTTCTGCTGTTTGTCGGAATCAATCGCTTGGGCAGTTCAACGGCATCGACGCTTTACTCGATTAAGCCTTTATTCTCGGCAATCGCCGCAGTTCTGATTTTAGGCGAAAGCCTGACAGCCGGAATTGCGGTTGCAACCGTGATCATGGTTGCCGGACTGGCCATTATCAGCTCCAAAGAAACCGGCAGCCGGATTCAAAGGTCATGGTCGAAAAAAGATCTGATTTTTCCTGTTGCGGCCGGAGCGGCTTACGGATTCGCACATGTTTTCAGAAAGATCGGATTAAATATAAACCATGATCCCCTGATGGGGGTTGTCGTTCAAAATGTAGCGGCGTTATCGTTTTCACTGACACCTGCTCTGTTCAGGAAAAATCGGCATCAGGTCGTGTGGAAAAATCAAACCGCCTGGATTGCCTTCGGATTAAGCGGCATTTTTTCCGTGCTGGGCCAATTGTCATTGTTTCAGGCGCTTGAGATCGGTAGTGTCATTATTGTATCACCGTTGTCGGCCATCAGTCCGTTGTTCGTTATCGTGATGGCCGGTATTTTTCTCAAACAACTGGAACGTGTCACCTGGAAGATCACCGTCGGCGCGATTTTTATTGTTATCGGAACGGTTTTGCTGGCTCTTTTTCCTTAGTTTAGACTGTGGCTGCAACCGATCGATCAAAGATTTAAGTGGAGACATCGATCATGACACATAAACTTGATGATCTGGGAATAATCATTGAAACCGATATTTTAATTTTGGGTTCCGGAGCTGCCGGTTGCGGTGCAGCCATTGGCGCCGCCGAGCAGGGAGCCCGCGCGGTGTTGGTTGATAAAGGAAAGCTTGAGAGTTCAGGCTGCCTGGGAGGCGGCAACGACCACTTCATGGCTGTATTGAATACCGACCCGGGAACCGACTCTGAGCAGGCACTGGTTGATTTCTACAAAGGCCCGACCAGCGGATATACACCCGAGATGATTTCTCGCTGGGCGCGGGCCATGCCCGCCATGCTCGATGTGCTGCAGGAGATCGGTGTGGATTTAATTAAAAATCCTGATGGCACTTTTCTGCGGACCGTTGGATTCGGTCAGCCCGGCAGCTGGTTTATCAATATCAACAAAGGTCAATTGATAAAGCGGCTTCTGGCTAAAAAAGTCCGGGCCGTCGGTGTTGATGTTATCGACCACGTGATGATCACCAAACTGCTGACAGCCGATAATAAAATCCTAGGGGCCATCGGTTACCATGTGCTGGATGGATCGCTTTATATTTTCAAGGCCAAATCCGTCATATTGGCGCTGGGCAACAGTGCCAATCGGGTGACAACCAATTCTACGGGAAATCCCTTCAACACCTGGCACAGCCCGTTTAATACCGGCAGTCAATTCGTGCTCGCTTATGAAGCCGGTGCCAGACTTATTAACCTTGATCTCAAGCAGCTGGCCACGCTGGTACCCAAAGGTTTCAGTTCCGCCGGTATGAACGGCATCAACAGTGTGGGCGCCCACGAATTGAATGCACTCGGCGAACGATTCATGGGAAAGTATCACCCCATGATGGAAAACGGGCCGAGGCTCTTTCAAATTCTCGGAACACATCAAGAACTGATTGAAGGCAAAGGCCCTCCGTTTCACATGGATATGCGCCATTGTGACACGGAGGAACTTTATCATTTGCAGCACGTGCTCATGCCTGGAGACAAGGCTACGTTCCTCGACTACTGTGAGCAGAGCGGTATTGATTTCGCGAAATATCCGATGGAGGTAGAGTTCTCGGAAATCGAGCTCAGCGGTACGCTCATGACCCGGGAAAATTTTGAGTCCACGGTGTGCGGCCTGTTCAACGGTTGTGTATTTTACAATTTTTCCGGATCCATGTGCAGCGGATACATAGCAGCCACCGAGGCGGCCGCAGCCTCATCGCAGGCCGAAGATCCTCCTTTAATTGAACCGGAGGTCGTGCGCCGGGAAAAGGAACGTATCTTTAAACCAATGAATACGGGAGACGGGCTGAGGTACGTGCAATTTGAGAGTGCGATTCGCCAGGTGATGAAATACTATATGGGGTTCGTGAGGAACCAGAAAGGCATGCAGATTGCCCTCGAACGGCTCGGCCTGATTGAGAGCTACTTCGATAAGCTACACACAACGAACGCGCATGAATTGATGCGTGCCAACGAGGCTGTCCATCTTCTAAAAATATGCCAGCTCGCGATCATGGCTACTATGGAGCGCAAGGAGAGCGGCCGTACAATCTATAAAAGAAGTGATTATCCTGAGCGCGATGAAGCCTATTGCAAAATGCTTGCCTTGTGGCAGGCAAACGGTCAGCCGCAAACGGCGTGGATGTGAGGGATTGGGGAATAACAAATATTATTGAAACTTGAGACTATAGAAGTATTTGACTCCAATTTCGGACAATTCAATACTTTGTTTCCTTGCAGGCTGCCTCCTGCATATAACCGCTTAACTGCGTGCCTTGAATTTGTATCGGGAACCTCTATGGAGGATAGTAATGCCGCCAAAATTCAGCAGAGAATTAGAAGAAAAAATAATTTTTCCGGAGCACATGGCTGATCAGGCTCGAACCTCACCGTGTGAGGCCAATTGCCCGGCCGGCAATCCAATTCAAAAGATGAATACCTTAATTCAGGAAGACCGGATTGAAGACGCCTTGGCCTACATCAAGTCCAGAAATCCATTCCCGGGAATCACCGGTCGTGTTTGCTCACATCCCTGTGAACACGTTTGTAACCGCAGCGAATATGATGAGGGTCTGGCCATTCAGGCACTGGAAAGATTTGCGGCCGACCACGCCGATGCAACGCTCGTAAAGCGACCCCAAAGGAGAGAAAGGACCGGCAAAAAATTGGCGATCATCGGCTCCGGCCCAGCGGGCATGACATGTGCCTATTTTTCTGCACTGTTCGGCCATGATGTAAATGTCTTCGAGGCCTCACAAACCCTGGGCGGGATTCCGCGGACGGCTATTCCTGATTTTTGGCTGCCGAAAGATATTGTCGATCGGGAAATAGGAAAGGTGCTCGAACTCGGTGTTCGGGCCCAAGCCAACACGGTTATCGGCAGGGATATTGCTTTTGAAAATCTCGCGGCGGAACATGATGCCTGTTTGGTTGCCGTCGGAACACAAAAAGACAGATGCCTGGATACTGACGGCTTCGAGCTGGCCCTTCCGGCCCTTTCTTTTTTAAAACAAATTAACCGGGGCCACCGCGACACCATTGCTGACAGGGTTGTCATTATAGGCGGCGGTGGAGTTGCATTTGACTGTGCCTTAACGGCCAAACGCCTTGGTGCCGTGGAAGTTCATATTGTATGTGTCGAAGGGCTGGAGTGCATGTGTGCCCCTTCGCATGAAATCCGTCAGGCCGAAGCCCAGGGGATAATGATTCATACCTCCAGTATGATATCTGCTGTCCTGGAACGCAAGGGGAAAACAACCGGCATTGAGTGCTGCGAGATTTCGGCCTTTGAATTTGACGAAAAATCCTGCCTTTCGGTTGAACCCGTTTCGGGCGAAAAAAAGCTTTTGCCGGCCGACATCGTGATTTCCGCAGTGGGGGTAGAACCCGACCTCAGTTTTATTGCGGATAACAGTCAATTTGAAATATCCCCGGGGGTAAACTTGAAAGTGGATCCGAAAACCATGGCTACTTCTATGGCAGGGGTGTTTGCTGCCGGTGACGTTGTATCAGGACCATCGAGCGTTGCGCAGGCCATCGGCAGCGGGCGCCGTGCGGCTGTTGCCATTGATCGGTTTTTCAATAACAAGCGATCGCCGGAGTTGGACCGAATTGTCATTAGTGAAACCTGCCAGATAGTGGCACAAGAATTAATTTCCCAATCTGCGCCGCATGTGGTCGCGTATGAAGAAATTTGGAATGTTTTCCATCATGAAAAGCGGCAGCGCCAAATGACCGCCAAATTACCTGCAGAGACGGCCATGCGTTCATTCGCGGAGGTTGATAAAGGCTTTGAGAAAGATGCGGCAATGATCGAGGCCGAGCGCTGTTTGCACTGCGGCCACTGCACTTCCTGCGGGTGCTGTGTTGACGATTGCCCCGGCCTCATATTGGAAATGAAGCCTGAAGGGCCGCGAGTCGCCTTTCCGGACGAATGCTGGCATTGCGGCTGCTGCCGAATCGCCTGCCCGAGCGGTGCGATTCTCTATGAGTTTCCTTTAAATATGCTGGTGTAGAAATTCATTGAGCAATATTGCTCAATGTCGGTGGTTCTTTGTCTGTCGTTAGTTGTTGTTGGAAGGATTTTGATCATTTTCGATTGATGTGTATCCAAACTCACCCGAAAAGAGGCATCGGGGGGTTGGTACACGCGAGACTCAAAAAGGCATTGAAGGAGGTACCATGGAAGCCATTTCCGAATTGAAAGAAACGTTGATTACCGCTTGTCGCATCCTGGACCGGGAAGGAATGATGGACGAGCTGGGACATTTCAGCGTGAGGTGCCCGGAGAAGGGCGGTGTATTTATTAACGGTAAAGTCAGCCCGGGGCAGGCAACGGAAGAAGATATCATTCTGCTGGATCTTGAGGGGAACAAACTGGAGGGGGATCTGGAAGCGGCCTCTGAAAGCCCGCTGCATCTTGCCGTATACCAGCGAAGGCCGGATGTAATGGCAGTTGCCCACACGCATTCCCCCATGGTGGTCACCCTCAGTATTGCCGGGATTCCGCTGCGAACTGTTGAAAATCAAGGGGCAAGTGTCATCGGGCCAAGCGCACCTGTCTTTGAGCAATACGGATTGGTGGACAGCTTTGAATTGGGGTATGGCGTTGCAGATGCCCTTGGGGACCAGAATATATGCGTACTGAAATCCCATGGGAATATTGTGGTAGGAGGAAGTATTGAAGAGGTCTGTGTATGGACCATGTGGGCGGAGAAGGCCGCGCGATACCAATACCAGGCGATGCTTCTGGGCCAACCGCAATGGTATCCCGAGGGGGAAATCGCCAAGATGGTTCAACAGCAGCTTAAAGGCAAGGGCCATATTAGAACTTGGAATTATTACAAATGGAAACTATCCCAATGAGCAGTGGCTTTAGTTTCCTTTCATTTAGTTTGACTGATGTCAGTCAACCCAAATGAAGGGGTGGATCATCGAGGTAACCTTAAACTAAAATAGGGAGGATTAAAATGCAGAAAAAAAGAACGTTAACAATTGTCATCGTTTTTGTGTTGGTGTTTGCTTTTATTTTAGGGCCGATGGCCGTATCGGCCGCTGACAAAAAAGTCACCCGTAAAATGATTCTCGGGGGCAGGTTGGGCGATTCCTGGTTTGTGCTTTCCCAGGCCTTGGCCTATTTTGTGAATAAACAGTCCGATTGGCTCAGGCTTGAAGTCGTGGCCACACCAGGGGTGAGCGCTGGCGCTGAGATCGCCAGCAAAGACTATGAGAAATATATCTTTATATCCCCTTACTTCGGCATGAAGCTCAATCCGACCTCGAAGCGGATTAACAATTATGACAAGGAGCGCATCATCGGTTTCACTACCGGTAATGTATGGACCTGGATCACTTATGACAAGAATATCAAAACCGCCCAGGACCTTATCGGCAAGAAGGTATTTATCGGCAGGCCCGGCGGTGCCAGGGCGCACTTCGAGTCCGCCGTCCTGAAGGAATTGGGTATCCTGGATAAAGTCAAGCTGCTTCAGGGCGGATATGGCGGCGGCAGAAACGCCCTAAGAGACGGGTTGGCGGATGTGGCCGTGATGAACTTTGATTACGTCCTGCCCGCGGGTTTCAAGAAAGGAGCCTTGATAGAGGACCTCGAAACAAGAAAACCGGTCTATTATATAAACCTTATGCCACCTGAGCTCCAAAAAAAATTGGGCATGGTCCCCTTAAAAATTTATGCGGGCGCGTTGGATAAAAAGACACAAAAAGAGGCGGTTTTCGCCTCTATCGATTCAATTTACTGGTGCGCGGATGAACGGCAGGACGAGGCGGTGGTTCGTGAGGTCACCCGGATCCTATATGCGAACGCGGACAAGTTTTCCAGTTGGCATGTCCAGGGAGCGGGTATTAGCGAAGAATCCGTTCCTACCTGGATTATCAAAAAAGGGCAGATGCATCCCGCTGCGATGAAGTATTATAAAGATCAAGGCATCAAGGTCAACCCGCTGAGCGATCTCTTGCCCTAAACATCATTTCTACATGGTTGGGGCCGCCGGCGGGCCAAAAGCGATGGCGACCGCCGGCGTCAACCTGTGAGCAATGATCAAAACTGGGCATGGCTGGGGGCCGTTACTGATCATGGAGTTTCTCTTGTCTGCTGAATGTCCCAGTGAAACGAGTAAGGCAAACCTATACTTTATGTCGGAGGTTCGGAAATGGGGGAAACGGAGAAACCGAAATTAGCTATAGAAAGGATTGTGAGTGTCGCTCTACCTATTGTGGCCCTTGTCATGATTCTCTATCAGCTGGTCTACACCCAATATTTAATTCAGGGCCCCACAGCGCATAAGATTACGCATCTTGGATTGGCCTTCATGGTGGTGCTTTTGTCGCTTATGCATAAGGAAAAAGAAGGCCGGCCTTTGAGGTGGGTGTTGCTCGCGGTTTCATTGGGCTTTACAATATACTTGATGGTCAATCTCACTGAGATCATGATGTATCGCCAATCTATTCCCATACCCTCCGATATCGTTGTCGGGGTGATCGTCCTTATCACCACTTTTATTGTGGCCTACCAGGTGCTTGGTAAAACCTTTATTATTATTGCCGGGACTTGCATCGTTTATCTGGTATTGGGACGGTACTTTCCACACCCCTTTACCGTGGCGCCCGTTTCTTTTGCCCGGATTATCATGTGGCTCAGCGCCGGGGTGGGCATCGAACAGGGGGTATACGGGCCGATCCTGGGTCTTTCCGCGAATTACCTGTTCCTGATGATTGTGTTCGGGGGGATGCTCTACGCTTTCGGCGGTGTCAGATTTATCATGGGCCTGGGAAAATGGCTGGGGTCAAAGTTTAAGAGTGGACCCGCCGCCGTAGCCGTTGTTGGCAGTTCTTTGCTGGGGAGTATGACCGGAAGCACCGTGGCGAACGTGACCATTACAGGTGCCTACACCATCCCTCTCATGAAGAAGGGGGGCTATGAACCCAAACAGGCGGCGGCTATTGAAGCGGCCTCATCCAATGGCGGTCAGATTATGCCGCCGATCATGGGCGCAACGGCTTTTATTATGTCCGGTTTTACCGGAATCCCTTACATCAAGATCGCTTTGGCGGTTTTAGTTCCGGCCATACTTTATTACCTCGGGCTGCTGATGTATGTCCAGATCAATGCCTACAAGTTGGATATTGTAGTCGAAAAGGAAGCCATCGATGTAAAGGCGCTCCTGTGGGATGCACCTCTCTTTGTTGTGCCTCTGGGCGTCCTTGTCTATTTGCTGGCCAAGGGGTTTTCACTTCCCTTTGTTGTGTTCTGGAGTATAGCGAGTCTCGTTATCCTGAGTCTGGCCCTCTGTTTCCGAGAAGAGGCACGTTTGAATTTCAAGGGAGTTATTGAAGCGCTCACAAAAAGCGCCCGGACCGCTTGTGACGTGACAATCATCAACGCCCTGATCGGTATTGTTGCAACGTGCATCGAGACCAGTGGATTAGGAATTAAGCTTCCCCTGCTGGTGGGAGAGATCAGTCAGGGGATTATTTTCATCGCCCTCATCATAACAATGATAAGCTCTATTTTCGTCGGTATGGGTGTTCCGACGCCCGCTGCTTACATGCTGGTCGCAATAGGGGCTGCCCCTGCGCTTGTCAAAATGGGAGTGCCCATATTGCAGGCACACCTTTTTCCCATGATTTTCGCGGTCTTTTCGCATCTTACACCGCCAATCGCAATAGGGGCTCTGGTGGCATCCCAGCTTGCCGAATCCGAATACTGGCCGACTTCCTGGGAGGCGCTTAAAGCGGCATCCACAGCGTTTCTGCTGCCCTATTTTATTATATATGCCCCTGTCATTGTTCTTCAACCAGATTCAGGAATATTTATTTCCGTTATCCAGCTTGCGGCCATTCCTCTGGGTGTGCTCGCGCTTCAGATATTCTATTCCAGCTACTTTTTCGGTCATCTGGAAAAACCGAGGTGGATTGCCTTTGGTGTAACAGCCCTTCTTTTTTTCATCTCGGTGTTCTCAAAAAGCTGGATATTCCTTGTAATGGGTGTCGCATTATTCATCATTAGCGCTTTGGGGCAGATAAAGAAAAAAAGACAAGCAGCAGGAGCACCGGAGTTGTCGGAAGGGACCTCTTTGACTTAAAAGAGATTTGACGATTTAGCAATAGGGTTGTGGTTCGGTTAGGACACTTGTTCTGAAATTAGGAGGATTTGGAATGATCCGTAGCATTGATGCCAGGGTATGTGTGGGCTGCAGTATCTGCGAAATGATTTGTCCGGGCGATGTGATTGTCATGGATTATGAAAAAATAGCCAGAATCAAGTATGCCCAGGATTGCTGGACGTGCTTCAGTTGTGAGCTGGCCTGTCCGGTTAAGGCTATCGATGTGCATCCCTTTCGTAAACCAAGGCCCATGGCCTGGTAATCGGCATACGATCTAAGGAGGTTGGTATGCAGGCAGATAAAACTTTGTGGGAGGTCTTGAAATCCGATGTCCTGATTATCGGAGGTGGTTTTGGTGGACTGTGGGCTGCTCTGCGGGCGGCCGAGGGCGGCTCTTCCGTGATCCTGGTCGATAAATCTTTCGCCGGTAAATCCGGACATTCTTATTTTGCCGGGGGGGCGATGATGGTTTTGCTTCCGGAAGATGATCTGGAAGAATATGTTCACGATATCGCCTTGGGCAACGAGTGGCTTGTGGATCAGGAAATGGTGGCCGCCGTCTTTGATGGGTCTTATGATCGGCTCAAGGATTTGGAGTCTTTTGGCATCCCGTTTCGCAAAAGTGGTGATGAGTATATTTGGACTAAGGCCCGGGGTACTGCGAATGTCAAAAATTTATGGCCGGAGCATGCCACAGCAGCGGATGAGGTGACCATCCTGCGGAAGGTTGCGCTTTCAAGAAATGTCCACATAGTTGATCATGTTTATGTTTACGACCTTGTCAAGAGTGATGATGGCAGCGTTACGGGAGCTGTCGGCGTTGGCGTGAAGGCTCTGAGGAATTATCTTTTTCACACAAAGAGTGTCATCGTCGCTACAAACTCCGGCGGTTACCGCGGTCATCATCTCGCCTGCGAATTGCAGGGGACCGGGCCATTTATGGCCTACGATGCCGGAGCAAGAATTAAAAATCCCGAGTTTCACTACATCAATATCCGGCCGGCCAGGCATGAGATCGAGGGCTCGGGAATTTTGCCGGCCATTGGTGCCAGGTGGACCAATGCAAAAGGTGTCCATTATATGGAAACCTATGATCCGGTGTTGAAGGACAGGGCGCCGGTCTACAAAATCGTTGTGGCCGCCGCCAAAGAGGCCCTGCAGGGGAATGCGCCCATATCCATCGATGTCGAGGGAATGACGGAGGAAGAACGTGAAAAATTCCGTGTTCTTCAGGTGAGCCATGGCTGGATGCCGATTCTGTTCGAAAAATGCCGGCGCGAAGAGGGCTATGATCCATTGCTGGACAACATCGAATGGCAGCCGGCCTACGAGGCGAATAAACTCGGTGTTGATGCGGATGTGAACTGCAAAACCGCATTAGACGGTTTGTTTGCTGCCGGGATGGCCAGACCCCTGGGCATCAATCCGTTTACAGGCTGGTCCATTGCTTCGTGCACCTGGTCTGGGTACCGAGCAGGTGAGCGTGCCGGCGCATATGCCAAAAACACAAAATTAAGAACTATCGATTTTTCCAGGTTGACGCAAAGCAGGGAAAAATTTTTTAAGCCGCTGGAATTCGAAGACAGCGTAGATCCCGACGACCTGATTCATGAGCTGCAGAAAATCCTCTTTCCGGTGGATGCGCTGATAATCATGAGCGAACCCAAATTACAGCATGCCCTGGATCAGGTCTTGACGTTGAAGGCTGAGAAACTGCCCTGTTTGCAAGCCGCCGATGTCAGAACCCTGATCAAAGTCAAGGAAACCCAGACCATGATGCTTTCGGCGGAAATGACATTGATGGCAGCGATGATGCGAAAAGAAACCCGGGAGAACATATTTTATCGGGAAGATAATAATGAGGTTGATAATAAAAACTGGCTGAAATGGATTTTTGCGGAAAAAGGCCATGATGGCGAAATTCATTTTTCAACCGAAGATATTCCCTTCGAGAAATATCCGTTTCAGCCTGATGTTTAGCTATTTTCCATCCATAAATGGTCTTTTTGCCCAATCTCGGCGTCAATCGGCGCGTTTGTTTGTGCGACGTAGCATGCTACGTCTCCGCACAAACGCTTGATTTCCTTGACCTTGGACAAAAATCCGCATTTCTGGATTGGAAACACGACTGAGTGGCCAAACTGATTTTAACGGATTTATGGACGGGCACTAGCTAATGCCCATCCATTGAATTTTTTTACTACGAGGAGAAACATCCATGACGGAAAAAGATCGCTTGACGGGCAAAAAAATTCTCATCGTCGATGATGAGCCGGATGTATTGGAAACACTGGAAGAATTTTTGACCCAGTGTGATATCAGCAAGGCAAGGACGTTTGATAAGGGCAAAGAACTGCTGGAAACCCAACGCTTTGATATAGCGATTCTGGATATTATGGGGGTCAGAGGCTATGAATTGTTAGATGTGGCCGTCCAACGCAAGATTACCGCCGTCATGCTGACAGCCCATGCCTTGACTCCCGAAAGCATTGTCAAATCCTATAAAAATGGCGCAGCCTATTATATACCGAAAGAAGAAATGGCCCGTATCACAACGTTTTTAGAGGATATCTTGGATGCCCAGGAACGTGGCAGAAGCACGTGGCTGAACTGGCTTGATATGCTGACGGACTCTTATTGGGAGAAAAAATTCGGACCGGATTGGAAGACTAAAGATAAAAAGTTCTGGGATAATTTTATGGATCGTAAGTAAAGTTTACAACCCTAAATGTTAGTGGTAGCGGATAGGCGGACTATGCCGCTTAATTATTATAGACTTTAGCCACTTATATGGTATCAGCATAGACACTCTCTTCTGATAGATCAGGTATTTTTCTCCGAATTCCCTTATAAGTTTTTTTTCTTCAAGATAAGTTCCTACAATCAAATAGGATGTAAGTATTATATTTACTAATATCACTGATACGTCCAATTGACGTGCCCAAATAATTAGAATAGTTGCGAGATACCATGGATGCCGAGTTATGCCCAGGACACCTGAAGTGTCTATCTCACCTGTATCGGTCATCGCCTTGTTCGAGGTTCCTTCTTTTATCTGTTTAATTCCCAAGAACTGACGTACATCATAGTTACGCCCGCCAAGGAAGAACAACAAAACGGCTGTCACAATTACGAGCACTTGGCCTATGCACATATATCCCTTCCAATGAAATATAGCTTGAGTTCGTATCGAATAAGCAAATAAGGCGACAGGTATTAGAGTTAGAATTGCTATGAGGTTGAAAAAAAATCGATAAAAACGAAATCTAGGTCCGAAGTGTTTCTTAAAAAGTTCTATCACCGATGCCGATATCATTGTACTGTGTAAGACGCACCATGCTATAATGAGTAAAGAAAGGATTAGGTATTTAGTGTAATCTATTGGTTCCATAACAACGAATTATTTTAAGGAATTTTGAATATAAGACGGTAGATAGGCATTAAAGGTTACACATTATGGAAAATCCGGAACAGAGTAATGAATGAACAGCAATCAAAATGAAAACGGAAGATTGTGTGCAATGCCGGGATTTTATGTTAAATAAAAGCCGCAGTGCAAAGCTGTTCATCCATAACGATCCCTAATGGTCTCAGACAGCATTCGATTTCGGTGGCGATCATCCACTGCGCTATAATCATAGACTTACGCTGAAAACTCCCCGTCTGCTCAGTTAAATCAATTGGTTAATGAATTGAACTTTCTGATGGATCAGCAGTTGGAAAAGAAAAAAGCGGCTAAATTTTTGCGGTCTAACATGTTATCGAAAATTTCTGGTGTCAGTGGCCGCAATTATTCAGCCACCCGCCGATTTATGGAGCGAAACCAGCACTTCAAGGAGCACGGTCTCCCCTGTGGACATTGCCATGTTCACTTGACCTTTTCCGGGGGTTGTACTATAGCGCAGGTGGAATCAACGTAATCTTCATGTCATGATGGACATAAATGCTATGAAATAAAGGAGTCGGTGCCTGCAATGTTCGAAACTAAAGACAGCGTGGATTTTTACTGGGACCCGGTCTGACCGTGGTGTTGGATTACATCCAGGTGGATGATAGACGTCGGGTTGCAAAAACACATTCACATCAATTGGAAGCTTTTTAGCCTCAAACTAATTAACAGGGGACGTGAGGTTAAGGAGGATTTCAAGATATTGCATGAAATCGGTCTGAAAGCTTTGCGTGTTGCCGCTGCGGTCCGCAGTGAATTTGGCAACGATGGAGTTGGAAAGATATATACCGCTCTGGGAGTGCGCTATCATCACGACCAGGAGGACATCGATGAGCCAGCAGTTTTGGAGGAAATCCTGCAAAATGGTGGTTTTCCCACCAGCCTGGTTGCTTCAGTTGACGATAAAGCCTGGGATAATGATATCCAGACCGATATGGATCACGCCATTGCCAAAGCCGGTAGCGATGTCGGCGTGCCGTTGATTGTGCTTGATGGGGGAGCCGGCGCTGGTTTTTTTGGCCCGGTCATGAGTCCGGCCCCTACAGGTAGGCAAGCTGTGAAGTTTTGGGATGCCATCATTGCTGCCGGTAGTACACCCGGGTTTTTTGAGCTTAAACGGACGCGGGAAATTGGTCCATTGTTTGGGGAGCGTCCAGAGATTTAGGATCGGCGGGATGATTTTGTTGAGCCCTTCCCCAAGTGGGATATTTGGAAAATAGTGCTTCCACTGGATATTCTCTTTTGTCATCATTTCGAATGTGATCCATTTTTCCAGAACGTACTTATTCAAAAAACTCTTTCTTGAAGCCTATGTCCCAAGCAGACACTTCTCTGAACTATTATGGCTCTCATAGTACCGGGCTTCGATAAGGTTTCCTTCCGGGTCTCGAAAATAAATCGATGTTCCCGTACCGTGCGCGCCCCAGCGTGGTGCAGGCCCATCCTCTAAATCGACATTGTTCGTTTGAAGTCGCTGTAAAAGATCTTGCCAGGTCTCCTTACTCAAGGCAATACAGAAATGGTTCAAGTTTTCACGCCCCTGTCCGGCCCGAGCGATTTTCTGCCACATCTTTTTCGGAAACAGGTCGATAATCGTATCCGAATTCAGTCGCACAGAGGGAAATGGCACATCTCCAGCCCGGTATTCCTCCAAGCGTTCAGGCTTAAACATCAGTATTTTCGAATAAAATGCGATCATCTTCTCGTCATCTTCCACATTCAATACGATGTGATCTATCAATCCTTCCATATTCAGTCCCTTCGAAAAAATCATATCGTCTATAGTTATAGCCGTCGTCCCGAAAAACTTCCAAAGCGGCTCGGCCCTGCGACCAGGTGAAGTCGCGTTGTTATATGCAATATTTAAATTCGCGGATAAGGCACGCTGCTAGGCGTCGCCTGCATGCAGTTAGAAGGCTTCATTGAACATTTCGTCTGTCATTGCGCCGTCACAGATCTTTGTTACCGGGCCGGTCATTCTAGCGACAAAGCCTTTTGTGAACTGGATTCTCAGACTGCCGCCAGGCATATGTACCTTGATATCTGGTTCGCATAGGCCAAGCTTGTAAGCAACGGCTGCAGCGGCGGTACTACTGCTGCCCGAAGCCAGTGTGTAGCCCGCTCCCCGTTCCCAAATCTCAATCTGAATGTTGCTTCGATCCATGACTTTCATGAATTGAACATTGGTACGATTCGGGAAACGAGGCTCTACCTCGATCAGTGGGCCGTAGCGACGGGCTTGGTCAGGTGACGGATTGTCCGAGAGGACAACACAGTGAGGATTGCCAACCGTTGCAGCGCAGTATCTCAGGACTTCGCCGTCGAACGCCAGTTTCTCATTTAGAACCTCTCGCGGGGCACCCTCAACGGGGATAATCGTGCTGTCGAAACGAACCTCACCCATTTCCACTTCCACGCCCTTGCCGTCGGGACTGATCTCGCATGAGACCAAGCCACCGGGCGTCTCAACGGTGAAAGGCTGGTCAACGACGAGGCCTTCATCCCAAAGGAATCGTGCAAAGATACGGAGACCATTTCCGCTCTTTTCCGCTTCGCTTCCGTCAGGGTTGAAAATCCGCAGCCCGAAATCACAGCGTCTGCTATCCAAGGGACCAAGCAGAATTCCATCGGACCCTACGCCGTAGTTCCGGTGACAGATAAGACGAATAACGTCCGGATCGGGTTCCCCCTGTATTTCCGCCGGGAGGATCACGATGTAGTCGTTGCCCAATGCATGGTATTTCGAAAAGTCCATTTTTTTCTTTCTATGTTCTCATACAGGGGAAAAACCCGGAGATCACGTCTTGAATATTGGATCGGGAATACCTAGTGAAAATGTTATCCCGTGTCCTTTGGGTATAATGCCCGTGTTACTTCACGTCTGCTAAACTCCTTTTAATACCTTTTTATCCTAAAACCTTCTGAAGAATCTTATTAAGCTCCTGCATCTGATACGGTTTTACAATCGCACCACAAAAACCATAGTCCGTAGTAAATCACATCTCTCCAAGCGCTCTATTTCTCTTTTTACCTCATCTGGTAATGTATTCGTTTTATACGCATTACGTTGTTCAGACAGTGGTTCAAACCTTTCAGTAACGACTCTGTTTCTGTAATGCTCTGGTTTTTCGACTGGATCGAAATTTTCTGCGTAAAGGTCAGAAACTTCAACTCTATTACCATCAGCCTCAAAAGTTTTTATCGCTGTATCCCTGAGCCAACCATTGAACGAGTTTGGTTCAGGATGGCTATACACTATCAATACGTTCACGCATTACTCCGGCTAGTTTTTGGGTGGGGCTTAACCGCCTTTCTTCCCTACCATAATCGTAATGGTGTTCGACTCGGCACGACCTTCCCACACGTCCCAGATATTGTGCCCGTGAAGCGATGAGGTGTCGAGAGTACACTTGACCTGGAAACGGCCGTGACTATGGAAGGTGTGTGAGAGGAGAACACTGATGACTGCGCCTGGTCTTACATCGCCACCAGGATACTTTCCATGGCCCAACGAGCCACCTGGGTGCGTGATTTCTGAGACCTTGCCATCCGACGATGTGACGGTTGATGTGATGAATTGATCGATAAACTTGGGCCATGGCAAATTGATGGGTAAGGAAGAGACATTGGTTAGCTCGAGCGTCAAAAGAGCAGGTTGGCCTGCGACAACATCTGGCGGCGATATGAGCGTAGCTTTGAGTACAGCCGCAGAGATGGACTCTGGAACCGGCGCTTTCGCTGGTGTGATGTCAGCGCAGATACACATGATGCACAGGCCGAAGATGAGAACGATCGACTTCTTCATTACGATTCTCTTAATTCTGTATTTCATTGGTTAATTCCTACGCCGAACGCTGGGCATCACCTGGGCCATAAGCCGTCAGGCTTTTGGGATCAGCGTTAATCCCCTTGTTGGCTTTAATCAGTTTCGTCATTGCAATAATTATGAACCGTTGTGACAATTTCGTTCTCCATTTCATTTCTGTATAAATACGCTTCGTGACGAGGGATACCATCTGGAGGCCAATTCTTGGTGTAAATCGGCCAGTATCTTTCGTGAAAATCCAGAAACACGCCAAGCGCCATCATGTTAGCCTGCGATAACAAAACGGTAGCGGTCAATTCTGCACCATGAACCCGGCGGAACTCCCTAAACTTTTCGCCAATCGTCGGATAAACAGGGGTTGCATTCAGTACTGATTCAAAATTTCCGATTTTAGTGTCCAGGCTTGGACTGTCGAACCACTCGGGATTATTCCACTTGGGCTTTACAGCGGCGAGATCATCCAAAATTCCCATTATCTTCTGCTCTAACGTATTCGGAGTTAATTTTTTGTCAATAGTAACCCGGCCACTGACTTGATTACCTTTCAAATACTGTAGCCTCTGTTCGTTGTCCCACTTTCTTTGTCCCTTCAAAATCTCTTCTTGTAGTTTGGGCGTGTTGTATCTTGGCGGAAGCTGTGCCAAGTATTCTTTGGGAAATGGCACATCCTTATATTTGGCAAAGATGAACGAGGGAAATCGTGGTTTAAGATTGCGCCTTTTGCCATGAAAAGCCATTGCATACATTATCGTCAGAACATCGGCTCCATTCTCTTCTTCGATAATTAAAGGAGATAAGGATGTGCTTATTTCTAACGGGGAGTACTTTTCGAGGAACTTATATGCTTCTTTGGACAGAAAAACCTCGTAGTATTCTGAAAAGTGGATGGTGCCGGCGGCAATTCGAGATTCCGTCCATGGTTCGTGGTATTTGATTTTTGTGAACACGGGTTTGCTGAGTTTTTTGAACTCCCTCTGAATTTCACAGATTGCTGACATTGGATCTTTTTTGCTCAGCGGAGTAGGTGGTCCACTCGGAAGTTCATTTGCAGTGCAACCATCAAAAAAAAACAATACAAATAAGAGAATTGCGATTCGATGCGCGTGAGACCAACCCATTTAGTATCCTTATTTCGTTGAAAGCTAACCAACAAACCCCGCAGTTAGCGCAGTTTGCCTTTTATTAATAGGCGTTTAATGATGAAGCATGATCGAATGGCTAAAAAGAAGGTGCCAACATG
>CALZJV010000022.1 GCA_945787595.1 uncultured Desulfobacterales bacterium
ATCGGACGGCTGCCTGCCGGGCTGAAGGGCCCGGTGGAAACAGCTTTTGAGGTCGGTAACTATTTGGGCCTGTCCACCGACGATTTCATCGAAAACATTGAATGGATTGCCGAAGAAATGAGCGATGAAATCGGAGAGGAAAACTTTTCAATCCCCATCGACAAAAAAAATGCGGAAGTCCTTTACATCCCTCACCCGTTGGAGGCCAGAGACTTACCATTTTTACTGATGTATGCCATAAAAATTTTACATTCTGCCGCAGAAGATTACACCATATCGTCCTATGATTTCGACACGGTTAATTACGCCTATTACCAGGGCAGCAAAGATAATATGATGCGAATCGCTCAACGCATGCTAGATGCCAGGGAAAAACTGGCGGCCAAAAGTATTGCTCTGGCTCCTTGTGGACACGGCTATCGGGTGATGCGTTGGGAGGTGGAAAAATACCGCGGCAGACCTTTTGCATTTCCTCCCGTCCAAACCATCGTCGAACTGATTGACCGTTACATTCGGCAAGGACGCATAAGGCTTGAAAAAGACACCTTCGAAGGGCCAATGACATATCACGATCCCTGCAATATCGCCCGTCGAGGCGGCGTCATTCAGGCCCCCAGAAACATTTTAAAGGCCCTTACCTCCACTTTTATAGAAATGCAACCTCATGCAGCCCGCAACTACTGCTGCGGAGGAGGGGGAGGACTGGCATCCACCGGTGATTACGGCCAGTTGCGGATTACCATGGGCAAGAAAAAAGCGGAACAGATTCGGCAGACCGGCGCGAAGGTCGTAGTTACCAATTGCTTTAATTGCATGACTCAGATCCGTGATCTGAGCAAGGCCTATGATTTGGGCGTCGAGGTTAAGAGTATTGTAGAACTGGTTGCAGAATCACTAAAGCCGTGACCGCGACTTGCAGAAGCAAAGAAATTATTTCGATTCTAAAAAAAATATCATGAAAAAAGACGGAGCAAGGCAACATTTTCCAATACTCAAAAGTCAATTCCCCGCCTCTCTCCGAGCTGTAGGCTCTACGAGCCGGAAGCCGGCGGATCCGGGTATCGATAAAAAGGATTAGGTGCAATGTTATCACGGTTCAACAATGAAGTATTAGCCTATGGCCCCAGCGCCGTATTACCACAAAATCTGAATAGTGAATGGATCAAAATTTTACAGAAGATGGCGGATGATTTTTTAGACACCAACTTCGATCTTGACGAATGTAAAGATCCGCGGGATGTCGGCGACCCGGTTTTGATGGCGTGTGTCTATGAAATCGCAAGATATCAAGACAAGGATAAAACAGATTACACTTCAAAAGAAATGGCGGAAAAAATGGTCATCTATGCCCTGGCGATTACGATGGAATCGGTCCACAGGGAATCAAATATCGGATTGCAAGCGCCCAACCTTGATAATGTTCTTTCGATGGACAGAATTGTTGCTTATCAAAAAATCAATCCCGAATTCGTAAAGATCCTGAAACAGGCATGCATTGTTCGAACCGCAGAAAAAGGCTGGTTCAAGAACATAAAAGAAAAGATCCTTTCAATATGAGAAAAATCCGCATCTTATCG
The DNA here is from genome assembly GCA_945787595.1 of uncultured Desulfobacterales bacterium. Next base: position 1,578 of record CALZJV010000022.1, read on the forward strand.
GTTTTGGTCGCGGCCTTCCTATCTATGTTTTTCTTCTATTGCTCCGCGTCGCTAATTTCAAACAAACCCGCCCCCAGAGTTGAAAATGGCCTGCTTGATTTGAGTACCTGGAACTTGAAAACCGATGGCCCGGTGCGACTTGACGGTACTTGGGAGTTTTTCTGGAATACGCATTTGAAACCGGGTGACCGCTCGAAGGAAACGACACCGACAAGGACTGGTTTCATCGAAGTTCCCGGGACTTGGAATGGATACGAAATCAATGGAAAGAAAATATACGGCCCGGGCTATGCAACCTACCGGTTGAAAATACTGCTGGCAAATGCCGGACAGATACTGGCATTCAAGCTTTTAGATATGGCAACATCTTTTTCAGTGTACCTAGACGGGAAAAAGTTAGTATCCGCCGGTGTCCCGGGTAAAACTCTCGAATCAACGACACCGCAGTTTTATCCCCAGATTGTTGAGTTTAAGTCGAGTTCTGAACAATTGGAGGTAGTCATTCTGGTATCAAATTTTCATCACCGTAAGGGCGGCGCCTGGGAACCCATCCTGTTGGGCATGTCTGAGGATGTGCGCCAAATCAGACAAAACGCCCTTAATCTCAATTTTTTTCTGTTCGGCGGCATCCTGATGATGGGTCTCTACCATTTAGGCCTTTTTATCATCAGAGCAAAAGAAAAATCCACGCTTTATTTCGGGATTTTCTGTTTCCTGATTGCAATCAGGAGTCTTGTAACCGGGGAAAGGTATCTAATCGGTCTTCTGCCTGATTTTAGCTGGGAGGTTTATACCAAAATTGCCTATCTGACATTTTATCTCGGAATGCCTGTACTGGCCATGTATTTCCGAAATATTTTTCCACGAGAACTTTCGAAGTTTTTTATCCCTCTGGTGAATATTGTCGGTGCCTTATTTTCAGCTATCGTTTTATTCACGCCTGCCAAAATCTATACCTACACGACACCGTTATTTCAAGCTTCTGCGGTCGCAGCCTCTTGCTATGGCTTTTACGTTCTCATCCTGGCCTTAATCCGCGGACGCCAGGGAGCATTTGTATGTCTCGCTGGCTTTGCAATTTTATTTCTAACGATTGTCAATGATATGCTGTATTCCAATCTTCTCGTTCAGACCGGCTACATGATCCAGTTCGGATTTTTTATATTTATTTTCTTTCAAGCCTTTTTGCTCTCCGTTCGTTTTTCAAAGGCGTTTGAAACTGTTGAAGTGCAGCATCGAAACTTGGAAGACACAAATGCTGCTTACGAGAAAGAAATCATAGAACGCAAGCGCACCGAAGAAGCACTGCGGGAAAGCGAAGAGAAGTACCGCGCGCTGGTGGAGAATGCCAGCGACGCCATTGTCGTTGCCCGCGATGGAATGCTTTGTTTCGTCAACTCCCGGGCAGTCGAGCTTTCGGGTTATTCAGAAAAAGAGCTTAAATCCAATCCCTTTATCACGGTGGTCCACCCGCAAGATAGGGATATGGTGCAGCATAATTATTTACAAAGGCTCAGCGGCAAACCGATGCCTGCGGACACCACTTTCAGGTGTCTCCACAAGGATGGCAGTGTCAGATGGGTGGAAACAAGTGTCGTTATGATTTCCTGGGAGGGTGTGCCGGCAACCTTGAATTTTCTACGCGATATTACCGAGAAACGCCGTCTGAAGGAGGAGCTTCTGAAGGCACAGAAACTCGAGGCCATTGGTGTTCTCGCCGGAGGTATTGCTCACGATTTTAACAATTTTTTGGCCATAATTATGGGGAATGTTTCCCTGGCAAAGATGGAAGCCAGTCAGAATGATAAAATCTATCCTCTATTGGAAGAAGCGGAAGAAGCCTCTAACCGGGCAAGGGACTTAACATTGCAGTTGATTACCTTTTCCAAGGGAGGCGCCCCGGTAAAGAAGGTCACAACCATATCGGATGTCATCGTTGGGTGTTCCACATTTGCGCTGAGCGGATCCAAGGTCAGGTGTGATTTCAAATTGCCGGCCGATTTATGGCCGGTAAAAATAGATGTCGGACAGATCAACCAGGTCATCCAGAATATCATCATCAATGCGGATCAAGCGATGCCTGATGGTGGGACCATTCGAGTCAGTGCCGCGAATATCGCCGTGGACATGAATCCAGGATTGCCGCTGATACCTGGAAAATATGTTCAGCTCACATTCCAGGATACCGGATCCGGTATTCCTGAAGTGATTCTTAATAAAATTTTTGATCCCTATTTTACTTCAAAAGAGAATGGTAGCGGGTTGGGACTGACAACTGCTTATTCGATTATAACCCAACACGATGGGCACATTACAGTCGATTCACAGGTAGGGATTGGAACCACTTTTACGGTTTACCTGCCGTCTTCAAAAGAAGCGTTTCGGGAAAAGGCCGAAAGAACAAGTATGGCCATACAGGGCAAAGGCAAAATCCTGGCGATGGATGATGAACCAATGATACAAAGGCTTATCCAGCAAATGTTGCAGCAAATTGGATATGAAGTTGAACTGGCCAATAATGGGGAGGAGGCCATCGGACTCTATCGGCAAGCCATAGCGGCGGGCAAACCCTTTGACGCGGTCATACTCGATTTAACGGTGCCGGGAGCTTTGGGAGGAAAAGAAGCTGTTGCTAAATTGCATGAAATTGATGTAAATGTAAAGGCCATCGTTTCCAGTGGTTATTCAAACGATCCAGTGATGTCCAATTATGAAGAATACGGATTTAGCGGCGTTGTTGAAAAACCGTATAATTTAAAAAAGCTTGGTGAAGCTCTGGAGGAAATTTTAAACCCCTAGAGATCAATCCGTCCCTGCACACGTATCGGTTTAACGAATGGAATGCGCTTGTTTGATTGAGACCATGGCTTGGAATTCGATTTCTGAGAGGGATCTGCAGTCTGACAAGTGAGGAACAGATAAGTCTCGCTCAAACGAGATCCCTTACAGTTACTGTGTTGCGGCCCGCATCTTTGGATGCATATAATGCGTCATCGGCTGTTTTGACAAGATCATCAGGATGAACTCCCTTCATAGGAGGTATGATCGTAGCAACCCCCAAACTTAATGTAACAAAATCGTTCACCTCGGAGCCAGCGTGTTCCCGTTTTAATGAAGAAACGTTGGTGCGAATTTTTTCGGCGACCTTAAATGCGCCATCCGATGGGGTATCCGGTAAAATGATCACGAACTCTTCGCCACCATATCGAGCCACCATGTCAGCGGGCCTTTGCACGCTATTCTTGATACAATCAGCCACTGCTTGCAAACAAGCATCGCCTTGTGGGTGACCATAGTGATCATTGTAACGCTTAAAAAAGTCTATATCACTTAGAATCACAGAAATCGGTTGCTGGACTCGGCGCATTCGCAGCCACTCTTTCTGAAGCGTTTCATCAAAGATGCGTCGGTTTGCCAGCTGGGTTAATCCATCAGTGACTGCCAACTTTTCTAACTCCATATTGGCGTTTTCCAGAGCCTTTTCATGCTTTTTTCGTTCTGTAATATCCTTGAATTGTTCGACAACCCCTATGATCTCACTTGCTAGGCCGAAAAGCGGAGTTCCAGTCAGCCAAAACGGGTAAAAGTTGCCTTTTGTGATTTCTAATTCGATGTCTGATTCAGTACGCCGGTTTCCCTTCTTGATTCGTTGCGTTGGACAATTTTCAGTTCGACATATCGGCGAAGCTAAAATTTCATGGCACTTCTTACCTATTACAGCTGTTTTATTCTTCAGGTTTAAAATATCAATGAATGCTTTATTGACTCGCAGGATTGTATTTTCCTCATCAATGACCCAGACTGGGTCGCCGACCGCATCAAAGATTTGATCAAACTCGAGACGGGCAATTTCTGCTTCTACGGTAAGCATGTTCGCCCGAGAATAGACCTCTTCATACATATCGAGCAGATCCTGGTTTTCTTCTTTAAGCGCTTTTAGCTCATCCTTAATAACCTGTTCTGTGAATGACTTCTTTTCAACTTTATCCTGATTGCCTTTGTATGAAGTAGCATTCATAGTTCACCCAAAATAAATATTGGTTAAAATTTTTATCACCGCCGATAGTCTGCTGGATGATATCCTCACCATTGACCGCCGAATCCTCCGATTCTCCGGAATCCGATGCTTTTTTCGCTTGAGAGTTTCCACAGGGATCATCCGGCATCATAACATTGAAAATATGCAACTTGGTATTATCTTTTTTGGCCCAATCCAGGCCGTGAACAAAGGCAGTATTGGCATGTTCGGAAAAATCGGTACAAAAGAGGGAGTTTTTATATGCGGGCACAGGCGATACCATATCGAATCGAACTGCTACTGTTCTGCCCAATTCATACGTCTTTAGTATTTTATAGCATATCCGTTGCGTTAAGCCAACTCACAATTTTCTTGAACGCTATCTTAAGGAGTTAAATAACCTATTAATATCATGATGATACTGTTTTGGCGCTGCCTCAGGCGGCAATGCAAAATCGATGCGATCAAGGGGTAAATATTTAATTATGCCTGTTTGCGCTTAGACACGAAATTTTGAAGATCTCTTTGGATGGCGGGATCCATATCCGGTTTTTCATAGGCTTCCAGCCGTTTTTGGGCAATCCGATAGGCTCTGCTAGCGATATCGGTAACGTCGGAGCTTTGCCAGGTATCGTAGGACAGCCGGTTCATGATTTCAGTGGGTTGAAATTCGGTTCGGCACAGTTCAAAGGTGCGCGGATGGGTCAGGTATTGACCGCCCACCCCCACCTCTCGGATGGTATCCAAATCGATGGTATCCTCGTCGACCACCACCTCGGAGGTGATTTTGGTCACGGTTCGCCACAGCTCCTCATCGGCAATAAATTTAGCCAGATTCATGGCCATGTAGGCACCCAGAATGCCGCAAGTGTGGAGCACAAAATCGATTCGGTTTTGCCGGGTGGCCAGAAGGGCTAGGCCGGATTGGGCCCCGGCCTGGAAATCGAGAGTATGGGCATCGGTCAGCCCCCCCCCGCTGCGGCATGGCAGGTTGTAATAGCGGGCCAGGGCCGCGCCGGACGCCATGGATAAATGGATTTCGGCTGAGCCCAGGTAAAAGCTGCCACTGTGCATGTCCATGGGGCTGCCGCCCGTTCCGTAGACCACCGGCGCACCGGGAGCCGCCAATTGGCTCAATACGATGCCGGTCAAAATGGCCGCATTGGAGACCACCATGAGGCCGGCGAGTTTCATGGGGACGGTAGCTCCCATGATGCCGCCGCCGGTAATGAGAAGCGGCTGTCGGTCGCCGGCGAACGCCATTAAGGCCTCGGCCATCTCCTCAGCATATTGTAACGGGGCCAGAGCGTTGATGTTGGATACCATCACCGGCCGGCCAACATCACCGAAAACGATACGCGCCATTTCCAGAGCGTCACGGGCGGTAACAGCCGAGAGGGGGCTGCCCATAAAGGGTTGATCACTATACGAAATGTTCGCCAGGAGCATATCAAGATGATAATGTGCATGCGGCAAATCGGTGGGATCTACCATTAAAAAACCAGTTACGTTGATGACATCCGAGGAGTGGCCCAGTTTGCAAAATTGATGATAATCGGCCAGGGTAGCGTTTCTTTTGGTACCGCTGGCGGTGATCATATGGGGCGCCCCATAACCCGGTGACAAGGCCGGCTCGCCGCCGATAATGATATCCCTAACCGGATTGCGTGCATGCAAGGTGAAGGTCGAGGGTGCATGCTCAAGGGCGTTTTGGACCTGTCGTTCGGTGGGGAAAACCAATTGCCCGTCGGTCTTGAACCCATGCTGTTTAAAGAGCGAGACCGCTTTCTCACTGTGAAAGGCGACGCCAGTATCAGCCAAAATTTCCATGGTGGCGTTGTGGATCAGGTTGAGTTGTGAGATATTCATCGGTTGTCGCTCCTCTTTCGTCTTTTATTCAGTATTCAAAACCTGGCACCTGAAACCTCAAGCCGTATCTTAGAACATGTTGTCAAAAAAATAAGGGCCTAAAGAGGACATGTAGCGGTAAAAATATCGCTCCCGGTCGTTCAAGCGTCCATCTCCAGATAACGCTGCTTAAGCGACTTCATGTGGCGGGACATACAGGCAACCGCTTCGGTCGGGTTACGGTTTTTGATGCTGAGAAACAATTTTTCATGTTCACTGATATCAAAGGCAATGTAAGCGTAAAAGTGCCGGTCGAACTGATGGATCTCAGTCCGGGTGGCATTGCTGAGGGTGTAGATTTTTTCCAATAGGTCCTCGATGACAGGATTTTTAGCGGCGGCCGCAAGGTGTTGATGAAATTCAAGGTCGTCTTGGTAGAATTGCGTGGGCCTGTCTTGGGAGCGCTGCATCTTGAGTATGGATTGCGACATGTCCTCGATATCATCAGCCGTCCGGCGTTGGGCGGCCAATTCCGCTACGGCGATCTCCAAGCCCTGGCGTGCTTCGATCAGATCGATCATGGCACCCCGTTTGACCGATAGAAAAATAGACAAGGGTTCCAAGGGCCAATCGTTGGGGGAGGCCGAAATAAAATTGCCGTCGCCATGACGGTTTTCGATGACGCCTAAGATGCTCAAGGCCTTTAATGCCTCCCGTAAGGAGGAGCGGCTGACCTTGAACAGGTTGGCCAGGGTGCGCTCACCGGGCAAACGGCTGCCGGGAGCGATCTGACCGGAATGGATCAGATGCTTGATCTCGCGAATGATTTTCTCCGGCAGGTTCTCCTTTTTGACCGGATTGACCTCGATGTCGGGTTTAGAACTCATAGTGAATCAGGCAAATGTTTACACGGGGTTTGCAGGATGCCAGACGATTGTGCACGCCCGTCACGATAGCTGATGGTCATTAGGTTTACGAGTAAACAATCCGCGTCCAGAGGGCCCAGCTTTGATTTCACCCCATAGGGATGGAGTTTACTTTGAGACGTCCAGTGGAATAATGGAATGGTGGAATAATGGAATATTGGATTTTAAAAACGGATTTTATCTTGATTTTAATCTCTGATTTATGAGCTGTATCGAAAAAAGATTTCATCCTTCTGAACCCATTATTCCAACCTTCCAATATTCCATCATTCCTTGTCATATGTATTCGGCACAGCCAACTTACTCTGACCTGACCCAGAGGACCAGGTTTTCTAAATTTGAATAAACCAGTCTCCTTCCGGATCAATAACAGTTGGCCGGAAAATGGTCAAAATAGCACTTGACAAAGCCCAAGACAACGATTAATAGACATTTAGTGGTATGACCAGTGTACCGATTTTGATAATCGAAATTTCCCGGATTGTCAACTCTTATGTTGGGTGAACTCCCCTGCGAGGTATCCCCACCCTTAAGAACCAAACCGCGAATGCCGGTGAGATAACATCCGATGCGTGAACCGGTAGGAAGGCATTTCACATGAGTTACGCTAGCGAGAAAATCTCTGATTTTATCGCTCGAACCCGCTTCGAAACCTTGCCCTCAGCAGTGGTGCACCAGGCCAAACGTGCCCTGCTGGACACCTGCGGGTGTATCCTGGCCGGTCTGGCTACCCCACTCGGGCAGCGCGTGGTTGCCCTCAGCCGCCAATTCCCTCAATCCGACGGCGTCACGGTACCGAGTATCGACCATGGGGTCATGCCGATCATGGCGGCCATGGCCAACGGTTTTCTGGCCAACGCCTTGGATGCGGATGACGGCCACCGCCAGTCGCGAGTGCACAACGGCGGCGTCTTGTTTCCGGCCATCTTTGCCGCGGCCCAACCACGGTCGTGCAGCGGACAGGATTTTATTACCGCCACGGTAATCGGTTATGAGATCGGGCTGCGGGCCGGGATGGCGCTGAATAACACCGGTGATATTTACTATGGTTCGGCCAACGGCGGTGCCTACAGCGCCGCTGCTGCGACCGGATGGTTGATGGGATTGAATCCGACAGAAATTCTCAACGCGCTAGGGATCGCCGAAATCCAGGCGCCCTCTTGCCAGTTGATGGGGTGGATCGAGTCTCGCCGGATCCCCATGATCAAAGAGGGGATGGGTTGGGCCGCCTCTACCGGGTACACGGCTGCCCTGATGACGGTGCATGGCATCACCGGAACACTCACCCTTTATGACTCTTATCCCCTTGCTGCCCGGGTGGATGAATTGGGATTGGATTATGAAATTTTGAAAACCTATTTCAAGCCTTTTTCGGCCTGCCGCTGGACCCATGGTCCCATCGAAAATCTTCTGAAAATTTTGACCGATCACCCCCTGAGTCCGGATCAGATCGCCAAGATTCGAGTCAAGACACCCGATAAAGCCTCTAAATTGGATATCCGCAATCCCTCTACGCCGGAAGACGCCCAGTACAGTATTCCGTTCGCTCTGGGGGTCGCAGCGGTTGATGGAGAGGCGGGACCGCCCCAGATGAGCGCTGCCCGACTGAATGACCCTGAGATCCTGGCAGTGGCAGCCAAGGTCGAGATCATGTCGGATCCCGCCATGCAAGCGGCGTTTCCCGAACGAGTGGCGACCGAGGTGGAAATCACGACCGTTTCGGGCGAAACGTTTAGCCAGAGGAATGACCAAATTTCCGGAGATTGGGACCATCCCCTTTCCGATCAGGACCTTGTTAATAAATTCAGCGCTTACGCCACGCCCGCATTAGGGGCCATAAAAACCGGTCTGCTGTGCAATCAAATCATGAACTTGGACCATATCGATAACATCAACCTGCTGCTTAAACCGTTAGAATGTGCTCAGTGAGGTCTTGCCGGCATAACTCATGGGCCCGATGTACTGTTCAGCGTGCCGTTTCCGCCACAGTTTTATCCGCCGCCGAGAATTATCCGACGTGTGCTATTCCTCACAATGAACATTAAACCATCCATTACAAAGGAGAATTCCCCATGTATGCAGGAAGTGCCGGAACTCAGTATCGTCCGCTGAGTGAACAACAAGTGGAAACAATCCATGAAGCCGCTCTGACCATCCTGGAAAATATCGGTGTCACGCACGAGGAGGGATTGTCTGAAACCATTGACATGCTGGAGAAGGCCGGCGCAAAAGTGGATCGGGCTGCCGCCCGGGTCCGGTTCCCCCGGGAGTTGATCAGCGAGCAAGTCGCCAAGGCGCCCGCAGAGGTTATCTTTTACGGCCGTGATGAAAAATATAATCTGACTTTAGGGAGCAATCGGGTCCACATGGGTACCGGCGGCACCGCCCTGACGGTTTTGGATCTGGAAACCGGTGCCGCGCGGCAAACCCGATTGCGGAAGACATCGATCGTCGTATCCGGGAGACATTCGAGATATTGCTTTAACGGGACGGTCCCCGAAAGAATCGAAAAAGCAGCCTAATAAGGAAAGCATATACCTATAGCGTGCCTCGTATTTCTTATTTCATATTCTGCCGGTGATCATTAAAAAATTGCACCAATCTCTGTCGGTATCTGTATTCAGTTTGTTTGTCTGTAAATACCTGCAAATGGCTACAACCACTGATTATCCACAAGTATTTGGGTTCTTTGGCCTTCTCATAGAGCCATTCACTATGATGGTATGAGACTAAAGAATCTTGAGTGCAATGGATTAAGAGAATAGGAATCGGTGAAACTTGATCTATAAATCCATCAGGGCTGTAGGAATTTGTCACTGAAAAAAAAGAAATTAACCACGTTTGCAGAAATAGGCCTGGTATCTTACCGATCTTTTTTTGAACAGTCGAGCCCATCATATCTCGCGCCTCCGCTCTGTAGGAATAGAAAGCGCCTTCAATGGCAATTGCACGTATTTCTGGAAAATCGTTTTTCGCTATAGCGACAGTGGCGTTGACTCCGCCGAGACTTTGACCGAAAATATACATATTGCCGAGAGTAATTGTGGGTCTTGACATTATGTACTCTATTGCAGAGACAGAATCCTCATAAATTCCGTATCGAGATGGTGCGCCCTCAGACTGACCATACCCTCGATAATCAAAAGTAAAGACATTGAAATTATTCAATGGCAGCCAGCAGATTTGATTAAAGTAATATGTCAAATTTCCAAAATTACCATGAAAATGGATTACTGTTCCAACAGCATCCCCCACAGCAGGAACAAACCAACCATGTAATTTAGTGCCATCCTTGCTTTTGAAGAACACATCTTCATAGTGAAGATTATATTGATCAGGCGTTATATAAAGGGTTTGATTGGGTTGATAAAATCTATTGTTTAAACATCCTGTAATCAATAGCAGGGCAATTGCACAGGTTAATATCAAAAGGACATTTTCAACATTTCTTTGTCGGTTTATTCGGGTTAATGACATAATCTCACATTTTTACCAGCCATCTCAACCATTGCCAACCGATAAAACAACCCAGGGCATAATGCGGAAAATCCAATAGTTGCGCTATCACAAAAAAACTGATTTAGCAATGATACTCCGGTACAGATGAAAGTCTCAAAAAGTTTATAACCCTAAGCAATAATTTGGAGGTGCTGTTGCCCAGTATTACCCCTGCCATATGGGTCGGTCGTCTGTTGGGCAAAATCATGTGTTTTCTCATGTTCTATCTTTAATATCTCCTCCCTTTCAACTGTAGGGGTCGCTATTTAAAAGCTTTTTATATTGTTGCAAATCTGAAACCAATGCTTTAGAAAGGCTAAGGGTTCGCGAAGAAATAAATTCACAATTTTAGGTGTTGAGGCGTCCGATTGGCAAGGCGCGAAAACGCAGGAATATCTGGATATTCCGAGCTTTCGCAACGCCGCCAGGCGGGATGCATCGGCGTATAAAATGAAGGGGCAGTGCCATGGTCATGATTTTTCAGGAGCCAATGACTTCCTTAAACCCGGTTTTAACAGTGGGCAGTCAGCTAGCGGAAGCTGTCTACTATCACACGGATGTTGGCAAAGCTGCTGCAAAAAAACGGGCTTTAGAACTTATGGACATGGTGAAAATCCCTGCTCCGAAAAGCCGTTATAACGATTATCCCCACCATTTGTCAGGCGGCATGTGTCAGCGCATAATGATTGCCATGTCTCTCGCCTGTGAACCTGATCTTGTGTTTGCAGATGAACCCACAACAGCTCTGGATGTAACTATCCAGGCCCAGATGCTCTACCTACTGCACGAACTGAAAGAAAAACAGCAGATGTCAATGATTTTCATCACCCATGACCTTGGCGTTTCCATTCAGATGCAGATTCTAAAGCTCATGCAGGATTTAAAGGAGAAACTCTCTTTAAGTTATCTGTTTATTTCCCATGACCTTGCAGTCGTCAGGTATTTTTGCCAGCGCGTTGCAATCATGTATTTGGGAAAATTTGTGGAATTTGGAACGTTTGCTCAAATTTTTGATGCCCCTTTGCATCCTTACACCCTCACGTTGCGCAATGCATCCCCCATCCCGGATCCAATTGTCAAACAGGCGTTTGCCGAGCTGAAAGGTGAAGTTCCCTCGCCGATTTCACCGCCACCGGGGTGTCATTTTCATCCCCGCTGTCCTAGAGCAAAAGATATCTGTTCGAAAGTTTATCCCCTATGGACTGAGCGGGATGAGGGAAGAGGCGTTGCGTGTCATCTATACACCTAAGGGAAAGAAAATGAGCGCTTTAGGGTATCACGATAAATATGATGTTTGTGTTATTGGCGGCGGATTCATGGGGGCCGCTGTTGCTCTTGGACTTGTACAAGCAGGTGCGAAAGTCCTGCTGGTTGATAAGATCAGTAAAATTCATAAAGCCTCCAGGGCAAATTTTGGTCTGGTCTGGTCCCAGAGCAAAGGTGCTGGTAACAGGCCCTACAGCAGGTTATCTGAAAAAGCTGTCAGAGAGTTTCAGGGTTTTGTAAACGCAATTGAGGAAGAGAGCGGTATAGACGTCGAGCTTCGTCTTGGTGCCGGCCTGGTCCTATGTCTTGGCAAGCAGGAACTTGCGACAAGGACCACGGCTATTGAGAAAATGCACCGCGAGGCGGAACTCCACGGAGAAAAACATCCTTCGCAGATGCTTGACCGAAATGATATCCAGCAACGTGTGGGGAAAACAACTCTGGGTGAAAAAGTGTCAGGCGGTTCGTTCAGCTCCATTGACGGCGATGTGAATCCCCTGTTGTTGTTAAAAGCCATGCGGAAGGTTTTTATAAAAAAGGGAGGCGTTTTTCTCCACGGATGTACAGTCAACGCCATTGACAGGCCTGTCAATAGTTATCATCTTGACACCTCGTGCGGGAAAATCGTGGTTCCAAAGATGGTGATGGCTGCAGGGCTTGGCAATACATCACTGTTTTCCATGATCGGAAAAAAAATTCCCCTGGCGCCGCAGAAAGGACAACTGCTCGTGACGGAAAGGGTCAAACCGTTTCTGTCCTTTCCTTTCAGCGGTATTCGCCAGACAGGATGCGGCAGTGTCATGATCGGCTATACCCAGGAAAATACAGGGTTTGAGGTTGATACCACAGTTTCCGCAGCAGCACAACTTGCGCAAAGAGCGGTTGAGATATTTCCCAGCCTTCAGCATACAAGGGTTGTTCGCTCGTGGGCTAGTTTGAGAATCCTGACGCAAGACGGACTTCCCATTTATGATGAAATTGAAGACTATCCCAATGCTTATATCCTCGCAACCCACAGTTGTGTCACCCTGGCCTCGCTTCATATGTCTCTTTTGCCGCCATGGATATTGGGCGGTAAAAGACCCGATGATATTGAAAGTTTTAATTTAGAGAGATTCAATGTTTAAACAATTTAGGCAAAAGATCGATAAAACGGTAACCATTGAGTTTGAGGGGACCAGACTTCAAGTACCGGATACTATAACTGTTGCGGCTGCAGTTTTAAGCAATGGCGGGAAGAAGCACACCCGCCTTTCTCCCGTGAGTGGTGAAAAAAGAGCTCCCTGCTGCTTCATGGGCGTTTGTCACGAATGTTTGATGGAGATAAACGGCATTCCGGATCAACAGGCATGCATCATTGAAGTCAAAGAAGGAATGAAGATACGACGTCAACTCGGCCTGCCCGGGCGTGGGGAATAATGGAGGATCTAAGAGATGTCATAATCGTAGGTGCAGGGCCTGCAGGACTTTCCGCTGCGATCGCTGCATCAGACCATGGAATTGATGTTCTTGTTCTGGATGAACAACCGACACCCGGTGGACAGCTCTATAGAAATATTGAAAGAGCGGACCAGGATACAATTAAGATCCTTGGGTCGGATTACGGTAAAGGACGCAGTCTGGTTGAGACCTTTAGAAAGAGTGATGCGGATTATATTGGGGGTGCCATTGTCTGGAACATTGAACCCAATGGAAAACTCTGTTTTTCAAAAGATGGCAGGTCTGCTCAGATTAGCGCCAAGCACATAATCATTGCAATCGGTACAACCGAACGACCTGTTCCGTTTCCAGGGTGGACGCTTCCCGGCGTTATGGGAGCCGGTGCTATTGATGCCAATTTCAAAAGTTCCGGCACGATTCCCGAGGGGCCGGTTGTGCTTGCAGGCAGCGGTCCGCTTCTCCTTTCTTCCATCGGACACATGGCAAGCCTTGGGGTGGAAATCAGCGCAGTTCTGGATACAACGCCAAAGGGGAATATATTGTCTGCCCTGTCACATCTTCCAAGGGCATTGACCCGTACCGATTACCTTCTAAAAGGCGTAGGAATGTTGCTGAACCTGAAACGTTCCGGCATCAAACATCATAAAACTGTTACTGAATACAAAGCACATGGAAATGGTTGTTTGGATAGTGTCTCCTATACTGCAAAGAATGGTACTCAGCATGTTGCTGCCGGAGTTTTACTTGTTCATGAGGGCCTAGTGCCCAGATGTGACTTCACTCATTTACTTGGATTAAAACATCATTGGGAACCGATTCAACGCTACTGGTATCCACAGACCAATCATTTTGGCGCAACTGATAATGATACGATCTATGTGGCAGGCGACGGTGCTTTTGTCCATGGGGGTATTCCGGCCACACTGAAAGGCTCCCTTGCTGCCCTTGACATTGCCAGCAAACTAAAGGCTTTGTCTTCGGATCAAAAAGCAGATCTCATACCAAAGCTGGAAAAAAAATTGTCATCTGAACTTGCTCCCCGCCCCTTTGTGGATGCTCTTTATAAACCACGCCCGGGTCTCTATAACATGAGCGATGGGACACTTGTTTGTCGCTGTGAAGAGGTAACCGCAGAAGATATCCGCCAGGCAATTTCTGAAGGCTGCCGGGAGCCAAATGAAATTAAGGCCATGACCAGGTGTGGTATGGGCCACTGCCAGGGAAGAATGTGTGGGGTTGCTCTGGCTGAAATCATGGCAGGACAGTTACAGCTTGAATCCTGTGATTTTAGGCCATTGAACATACGGGCTCCGGTACGCAATCTTTCCCTTACCGAACTTTCCCGGGTTAGTCTTTTGGAACCCCCTGTAGAATGAAACAGGCCGATATCATAATCATTGGTGCAGGGTTAATGGGAGCTTCAATAGCTCTTAATCTGGCGAGAGCAGGGAAAAAAGTTTTTTTGCTTGAAAAAGAAAGCAGTGCATGCCACGCATCAGCAGTCAATGCAGGCGGGGTTCGACGTCTAAATAGAGCCTTTGAAGAGATCCCCATTTCGGTTGCGGCAATGGAAATGTGGCCCCTGCTATCTAAAATAGTCGGCAACACCTGCGGGTTTCAGCCGGTGGGACAGGTGCGCATTGCCCCGGATGAAGATGCCATGGCATCGTTTGAAAAAAGAGTCGCAACGGTTGAGGCACTCGGGTTTTTCCATGAAGAACTTGTTAATCCTGCTGAGATTAAACAACTGGTTCCGGCATATGCAGGTAATTGCAAAGGTGGAATTGTCGCCAGATTGGACGGGCACGCATTGCCTGCCCAGACATTAAGGGCATTTTTCAATGCAGCATGTAGCGAGGGTGTTAAACCTTTTACACGATGCAAAGTAACAGATATTTCCCATGGAAAAAATGGGTTTACAGTTCTGGCAGAAGATGGGCGCCTCTTTAAATCAGAAATTGTGATAAACAGCGCCGGAGCATGGGGGCAAAACATCGCTGCCCTCATGGATGACCATCTGCCGATTGAACCTACTGGGCTTTCAATGATGGTAACCGCCCGCATGGAGCGATTCCTAACCCCGGTAATAGGCGTACATGGTCGCAAACTTTCTTTTAAGCAGATGACGAATGGCACTGTTGTTATTGGCGGTGGACACAGGGCCTTTTTAGATATGGAAAAGGAAAAAACCACCAGCAATATTTCCGAAGTGAAGAAAAGTGCTGAAACTGTCATTAAATATTTCCCAATAATGGAAAAGGCAACGATCGTACGTTGTTGGGCTGGAATTGAAGGCCTGGTGAGTGACGGTCTTCCTATTATTGATGCATCTGACACAACCTCCGGCCTTTTCCATGTATGCGGATTTTCCGCCCATGGATTTCAGTTATCGCCAATGATCGGTCGACTTGTCACATCCCTTGTACTTGGCAAAAAACCTGAGTTGTCTTTGGATGCATTTTCCATGAGTCGTTTCAAAAAACCTGACTAACAGAAGATTTTTTATGGCCGATATAATTGATTTTATCGCAGAGCTTAAGCTTGAAAAAGTTCCCGAAAAAGCACTGCAAATAGCCCGCCGTTGCAAAGCGTAAAAAAGCAGCTATAAAAGGAGGGACATGCCCGGCCAACATCCGGCCTGAAATGAAAGTCCCTCCCCAGAAAATCATGGTAAGTATGAGTTTGATGTATATCTTGGGCACTTGTCGCCAAGCCTTTGCCTAAATACGATCTTTCGGTATTAATTAATGAAGCGGCGAACATATACTTATCCTCCTACCAAGTCAAGCAAATCGGATCTTCGGGCTCTATCTTCATCCTAAAAATAATGAGCAATTATCAGATTAAAATCAACACTGTTTCGGTTCAAAAAAATACTTGACATCTAAGTTATACCGGAATAGTTTCTATGTATAACAAAAGAACCGCCTTAGGGTTCACGAATAAATAAGTTCACAATTTTAGGTGTTGAGGCGCCTGTCTGGCAAGGCGCGAAAATGCAGAAATATCTGGATATTCCGAGCTTTCGCAACGCAGCCAGGCGGGATGCATCGGCACATAAAATGTAAAGTTATTTTTGAGTAAGCCCTTAGCAGGAGAATAATTATGGGTGCCGGTACAAAAGAAACCATCAAAATGAAAGTGTTCCCTAAGGGTCAAGTGGTCATCCCTGTTTCATTGAGAAAAAAATACCAGATTGATATTGGTGACCGGATTGACGTGATATCTAAATCAGATGGTATTTTATTGAAACCTCTCCCAAAAGAAAATAGACAAAGGTCTTTAACTGAACGATTATTTGGCATCTTCAGCGACTATGCAGCCGGAAAAACAAGACCAACCAAGACTGATATCGAAAAGGCAACTGAAGCTGGTTTTACTGAAGGATGGAATAAATGATCGCTCTATTGGACACCAATGTTCTGATTCGATTCTTAACACATAATAAAGGCACGAAATATAAAAAGCTATATGCTTTATTTGAATCGCTGGAACTCGGCGAAATGCAGGTTGAGTTGAAGTTGATTGTTTTATTCCAGCTGATATTTGTTTTACAAAGCTTTTACAGAGTTCCCAAAGAACAAATTGCCGCTGGATTAACGGATCTCCTCAAGTATAAAGGAATTACTATCAAGGAGAAAAAAATTGTTCAACGGGCACTGGAACTATGGCGTGAGGAAAATATGGAAATCGTGGACTGTTATCTAGTTGCTTGTCTGGAAAAAGACGCCCAGAACATTTTATACAGTTATGATCAGGATTTCGACAAATTCAAGATAAACCGGAAAGAGCCTTAACGATGAAAACTAAGGATATCCACTTTATAACATGGATTTTAGTTTCTATCTTCATTAGGCTTTTCCAATAGATGAGGACAACCTACCTGTTCATTTTCGATTTTTTCAGTCTTGTTTACGAACTCATCAGGCCAAAGCATCCTCTGTAGTCTGTCCAGTTCATCTTGTCTTGATTCGACAGCTATAATGAGATCCAGAGACCCCAATAACGATCATGACTTTAATCGCGTTTAATCTCGCATTCCGGTTATTTGCCAGAGACACCTGGTGGAACATCTTCGATCAAACCCAAGTAACCTGACCGCTTGCGGTGAACTAACAGTAGCGCTCATTTGATGTTCATCGGTTTTTACGGTAGAGCCCTACCCCAGCCAGTCGGGGCAGGACTCCCTGTTGTCAAGACCGGTTTAATCCCTGTTTGCCTTCTTCTCCGTCTTGCGTGGCAAACCGATCACCGTACCGGCACGGCGACTGTCCGCGCCACCGAACTGCTGACCATTCTTCAGATCTACCACAACCGCCTGAACCGAACCGATTACACTCGGCCCCGAGCGGACGTTGTGGCCAAGATCACGCAGTGCCTCAAGAACATCTTCATCAAAGCCCTCTTCATGCGAAGCACTACCACCTGAACTCGTTTGCGAAAGACGCGGTGCATCGATAGCGTCTTGTACCGACATATCGTGATCGATGATATTCAATGTCATGTTCACGACTGAATTAATAATCGTCGATCCGCCCGGTGATCCATATCCGGCAAAAAATTTACCATCCTTGAACAGCATAACGGGGGACATACTGCTGCGCGGTCGCTTGTACGGAGCTACATCGTTGGCGCCCGGGTTATAGTCTTCATCCTCCGGTTCGCCTTTTGCGGTAGGCGCCGAATTGAAGTCGGTGAGTTCGTTGTTAAGAAGGAAACCAAAGTCAGGGACGGTGATCCCGGTACCCCAGGTGCCCTCGATAGTCGACGTGTAAGAGACCGCGTTGCCCCAACGGTCGACAATTGAGAAGTGGGTGGTATTCACACCTTCCGTTTCCTGCGGCACGGCCGCGATCATGAGCGTGTTACCGAGTGACGCAAAATTTGGGTCGTAAGGTCGTGGATCTCCGGCATCGATTGGATTAGCAATCACTGAATCTAGTTCGATTGAACTGCATCGCGGCTCCAGATAGCCATCCGAGATCAATCCATCAACTGGCAGGTCAACGAAATCAGCATCACCCATCCAAACTGACCGGCTTGCGAATGCAAGTCTCATCGATTCGATCATTACGTGCAGAGTATTGGTAGAGCCAAAGCCAAAGCCGGCGGCCTCATCGCCAATAGGAAACTGCTCTAAGCATTTGAGAATCTGCAGGACCGTCTGCCCACCTGATGAGGGAGGCCCCATCCCTTTGAGCGTAATACCTCGATAATCGCCAACGACCGGTTCACGGATATCGGGGCCCGCATTATAATAATCGTTCAAGTCTTGCAGGGTCATTCTGCCCGCACCCTGAGGCCCCACCTCGGTTCGGTAACGCATCTGCGCATCGACAATGGCTTGAGCAACTTCTCCGGTGTAGAGCGCCGCGGGTCCCTGGTCTGCAATCATCTTAAAGGTCTTGGCCAAATCCGGTTGCACCAATAAATATCCCTCTGGCAGAGGATCTCCATTGGGTAGCCGAAATTTCGCTTTGGTTTCAGGCCAGAAGGTAGTGCGCGAACTCGCGGTGAGAGCTGCAAGACGGGCGTTGATATTAAAGCCTTCTTCCGCCAGTTTTATGGCTGGCTGCAATGCTTCTTTCAGCGAAATGGTCCCCCAGTTTGTAAGTGCCGCCGATACACCGAGCAGTGTCCCCGGTACACCCACTGCAATGCCGCTCGTCGCACGTTCGGTAAAGTTAGTACTGGGTAGAGGATCTGATCCGATGCGATCCAGGCTGCTGTTTTCGTTACAGTTCGGATCACATTTCAGATACATAGTCGCTGAACCAGCTGCGGGTGTTTTTTCCCTGGAGTCAATGAAAACAGTCCGATTTTCATTGGGGATATGAACCCCCATGAATCCGCCACCGCCAATGCCGGACGATGTAGGTTCAACGACGTTCAACACAAACTGCACCACCGCCGCTGCATCGATGGCGTTACCGCCATTCTCCAGTACTACGGCGCCAGCCTCTGCTGCCAAGGGGTGCGCTGCCGTGACAACGCCTTTGCGATAACTTCGGGCGTCGCTGTTGGAAGGTACGCCAGGTGTATAGACAGGTTTGCTCCAGGAGAGCAGGGGTGTGAGAAATGCCAGCCCGAGGACCAGAGCAGTGCTTTGGATAAACGTAATGGCTCGCGGACGATACCGGGCCTTGCGCACTGAGATCATATTATTCTGCATGATATTCTCCTTAATTATTGTAAAGGTTTCAATTAAAATGGGATCGCACCGGAAGTGTTTCGCGTGAACATAACCGCATCTACGCTGCCGCTCGCAAAAATTAAATCCGCAGCATTTATGTCAAATAGCCGCGTCTTTCAGACAACATATTTAATGCGCCTATTTTATGGCCGGTTGCGATTTCTGTTTATTCGAGGCTTTCAGGAAGCCTTTGTTATCAATAAGCCTGGGTATTGGCCATGTCAAGAGTGATACCAAGAATGAGCTAAAAAAGTGTCATTGCCAGGAGATCGGATAGTGAACAGAGAAGCTTTTCCCTAAGCTGCTTCTTTCCATTCGTAGCGGTGATGCAGTCCACCGACCCGGGGCAACTCAATCACCTTGGCGCCTTTGGCCGGTCTGCGCTGAACCAGGCGCTCAACGGGAGTGTCCTTCCCGAGTCCATAATGGTCTTTTGTTCGAATTTGAGGCCGTTTCTTAGGACGTTTCAGGATGGCCAACTGCTGCCGGAGCGCAAGGTTTTCCAAAGCCAAATCGGAATCCTTTTGGGGTCTCAAAACTATGTTCAAAATCAGTTTCAGCAACATCCTCATCATGTATGCAGACTTTGCAGGCCTGTGTGAAAATATCAATAATTTCAGTTAGGACGGAATATTTGCGAGCGACCGGGCGATAATATGATGCAGAGCACCGTCAACATCGATCCGTGATTTCCTTGGCATCGCTTTGCCTAATCATAACAATCTAATATTGTAAACTTTAAATAATTAGAACGTCCCTTATATTCCCCCTTATCCGCTTTGAAAAAGCAACTTCCTATCTTTCTTTTGTCGGTCTTTTACCGGCATTGATTTCAAATACTGTTAAGAACATTTACGATTGTCAATCATCAACTGTAAATTGAAGTTACAGTTATGATCTTAATTTGACCTATGGTGCTGCTGAAGATCTTTTACCGCAATTAGTATTCATTTTAAATTCAATATGTTTTGGGTTTTTAGGATCTGGTTTAAAAGAAAATGTTACTTTGGCACGCTTCTTGTTTAATTAATTTAACAAATAATTTGCGAAGGAGGCGTTCCCATTGGGGGCTGAACTGCACCATCAATCTGGCCTGCTACCAGAAATACAAAGAATAAAATTTGAAGACTCAAACTGTGCTGTGAATCACCGTAAGACCGAAGAAGAACAAACTCCCCATAAATTTTAAACCTATATCGCACAATTGTATGAATTTGCTTTTTTAGCTGACGCCGATTTCTCATAACGATCCCGAATTGAATATTAGGTCACTTTATCACCTCGCTAACTTCGCTGATCTTTTCAACTTCCAAGACTTATTTCCAAGGCTAAACAGATAAGTAGTTGAGAGGAGGCCGAAAATGGAAACTCCAATTGTGGTTATCACTTATTTTATGGGTTTTCTCATGTCCTTTTTGGTTGGATACCAATCCATTAATAAACGCTGGCTTACCATCGGCAATATGCCCACTTATCCGCGCTACCTAACCAGTCAAAGATTATACCATGTCGGTGTTATCGGATATGCACTGGTCTCAGGATTGTTTTTCATTGCCGTCACGGTTTACTGGGTACCCTTGCAACCTCTTCTATCTTTAGTGTTAGGCCAAATGAATTTAGGCACTGATGCTATCAACCGGATTACCGCGGAGGAGGCCTTAGCACCAATACTAGCGGTTGCCCTTGTTATATACCTGATTAGGTGGAACAGCCCTTATAATCCGCTTCTGATTGTGCAGAACGCCGTTTATGATTTTGCCGCCATTCCAAGGAAAGCATATGAAGTGCACTCCACGATACAGAATTCACAGTTTTTTGAAAAATATGAAAACCGTGCGGAAGAAATAATAGCGGAATTAAATGTTGAAAACAGTTTGAATAAAGGCGATTTCGAAAAAAATCAAAAAAGTTTAGAATTTCGATGGGCGAATGTTTGCATGCTCTATTTCGAAGTTGACAATTTTGCAAAAGATTCCTCTTATCGCCGTTTTTTTGCCGAAAAATCGTTGAATTGGCCCCAAATTCAGTCTGAACACGTTCATTTATCCGAAGAAGTCGCCCGGTGGAAAAAAGCCGAACCCGATTACATCAACTCTATCCAACTAATACAACAGTTAGAAAAAATTCAAGATCAGTTGTTATGGTTTCTGACTTTTCTGCACATTTTTGGCAGTAATTCCGAGGAAGCACTTTGGGAAAAGATTGATCAGTACAGCACCAAAACCAGTGAGACGCGATTGCTATCACCATCTAAGGAAATTGCTGTAGTTGGAATTGGAATTGCTTTCGCGACATTAGGCGGGCATGAATTGGGAATTCTGTTCTGCAAATGGTTTTTATCAAACTCCGCCGAAACCCCTCAATTTTTCACTTTTGAAGCTCTAAAATGGCTGCCCTTTGCCATGTGTGCAGTATGGGGTCCGGTAGCTATTAATACGCTTATTCGCTGCAAACTGGCACGGACGTTTCCTCCCGGAGAGAGAGAATATTGGGGAATGTATATTGCTATGTTTCTTTTAACATTTATTTTGAGTCTTTGCGCTTTCGTAATGGTGGATTTTGTTATGATGTATTTTCGTGATACGCAAATGGAAGTCTACCTTCTTAAAGATCGGTTTAAGGTCTTCGCACGCTGGAGTATTTTTCCTGCGCTTATTGGAAGCTATTGTCTGTATTGTATTGATCGTCATCGATTGCTGGAAAAAAACAAATCCATCAAGCTCAAGCTTACCGGCAGCATTCAAAGAGCCCTTCTTTTTGGCATAGCTGGATCCTTTTTGGGTCTATTTGCGACGGCCACCTTTTCATCATCCGCACTTCGTATTACAGTAATCACGACTCTGTTTTTAATCATGGCCGGGACAGCATTTATTCTTAATTATGACTCCAAGCGAAAGGAATCTCAATTTTCAGAAGTTTCGGATTAAAAACCATTGGGGGCAACCCGTAAGATGTAAGCCTTTTAACCGTACTATAGGCGGTCAAGAAATGGCTTCGTCGAGTCTATAACGAGATGTGCGCCATCCATTCCAAATATGCAACAAAAAAGGGGAACACTGCCCTAAAGGGGTACCCCTAATATTACTGGTACTCCCGATCTGCTCCGCAATTGATCAAAAAAATATGCAAAATTCCGTCATTGGGATCAGGAGACTTTCGACAAGCTCAGAACAGGTTTGAATCCTCCAAAGGCGGATTTCGCTGACGCTCAACCTGCGGCCTACGGATTCGTAGACCAGGATTATTAGAATTAAAAAATGCTATAATTACAACCAGTTGATTCTATACCACTTTTTCAACTAACTTTTGGTTTCGTTTGGAACCATTTGGAAATATTTGACCTTGACGGGCACAATTTGGGCACAATCCTACCAAGAAATGATAGAGGTAATAAAAAAAGGATGGTATCAATATTTATTTTAGCAAGCAGCGATCAGGAAATTGGATTTTGCCATCTTAAGTTGGGGAATCTTCCAAAATCGCCGTCGGCTGAGCATAAAATGAGCCCATGCTCAATAGCCAAGGCTGCCAGGTGAGCATCCGGCACCAGGTTGGCTGTTATATTCAGATCAATTAGGAGACCTTCCAGGATTTCGACGTGCCGTTCTGCCGGTCGAGGAATCCAAGCGGATGGACATTCCAGCCATTCTTTTATTTGTTTCCACGCGTCTTTTATCGATTCGGGCCGTTCGAATATCCGCGGATTTGTTACGATTCGTAAAAATCCCAGCAAACTTGGCCACGGCAGGCCAACCGGTGCGGACGCATTTAGGCATTCGTCCAACCAACTTTTAGCATCGAAATGCTGTGGAAGATTATTCACATGGGCGTAAATGAGGAGGTTGGCATCAATCAAAATCACTTAAATGTGTCACCTTCCGCAACAGCAATAACCTCGGAAATGTCGTCGAGGTTGGCGAATTGACAACGTCCCAAACTAACTGAACGAGTCTCGTATCGTTTTCTTCGCCGGGGTGGTTTAGTCATATCTCTGAGGCCATGTCGTAAAGCTTGGTTTATAATTACCTTCAAGCTTGTATTACGCGCGGTGCGAACGGTCTCTAAAAGTTTGGCGACATCATCTTCTATCGTAAGCGTTGTTCTCATACATCAAAACATAGTTCATTTGATGCGCTGATGTCAAGAAACATTCAACAGATGTCTATTAAATTTCAAAAAATGGGGCATATTCATTGAAGGGATTGGTTGAGTGACGCCTATTATTTTTCGCTCCGAACTTGTTGGTAACCATTTTTAGTGTCCTAATCGGGTGCCCTTGAAACCAATGCCCACTCCAAAAAAAAGGCTTCGGAATTAAAATTCGTAGGCCTCTATAATTACTGGTCCATTCGTTGAACTACTTAATATTTAGAATCAAGGCGTGAAATTCCGCTTCCTGGGGGATTTTGCTAAAACTCAAACTGCCAACTTGGTTCGTATCCTGGCGGTCCCGCTAAAATAAAAAAAGTCGAGGTTTGGTGATCTTCCCCGACTTTTGTAATTTTGATGGTGCGCCAGGCAGGATTTGAACCTGCGGCCTACGGATTCATAGACCAGGATTCTAAAAATTCAAAAATGTTGTAATTACAACAGGTTGATTCTATTCAACTTTTTCAACTAACTTTTGGTTTCGTTTGGAAATGTTTGGAAAAATTTGACCTTGACGGGCAGATTTAAGGTTAGCTGAACAAATACACAATAGAATCAGAATATTGTCCGGATTTGACTAAGGCACGTTATGTGCCACAATAATTGCAAGGCTGAAATTGTGTATATTTGTCATTGTGTAATATGCAAAATACCACAGGTCATAAATGAAGCATATTTGCTAAATAAAATACCTGTATTGGGCATATTGGCCCATTTCTAAAACCTTGGCTCAAAATTATATTGAAAGTCATATCTTTGACGGATTATTCCCATCTTTCTTCCCACATTTATTTTCCAATATTTTAGCAGCTTATTAACTAATTGAAATTAATTAAAAAATAAATATTATAAAAATTGGCATAATTTCTGCTTATTTTTTTTAAATTAAAAAAATTGCCTTCTTTTAAATGTTTTAAAATTTCAATCAATGGGGATATGGCGATGATGAAAAATTTTTTTATTGGTCTTTTAATCATTTCATTTTTGGTGGGAACCATGGGATGTGCTGAATGGAATCGAACTGCAAAGGGCGCAGCCATAGGTGCCAGTGCCGGTGGTGCTGCCGGAGGTCTCATCGGCTATGCAACTGGCAATACGGCAGCCGGAGTTTTGATTGGAGCTGCCGTTGGAGGAGCAGCCGGAGCTCTCATTGGAAATTATATGGACAAACAGGCAGCGGAAATAGAAAAAGATATTGAAGGTGCAAGGGTTGAGCGTGTCGGCGAGGGAATCAAAATTACTTTTAACTCCGGTATATTGTTCGACGTTAATAAAGCAAATCTGAAGGACTACTCCAGAACCGAGTTGACAAAATTAGCGTCAATTTTAAACAAATACGATGACACCAATATTCTTCTGGCCGGGCATACCGATTCTACCGGTTCTGATGAATATAATCTGGAGCTCTCTCGGAGCCGTGCACATTCGGTTGCTGACTATCTGGTTATCCAGAATGTTAATTCCGAACGTTTTTCCGTATACGGTTATGGTGAATCCGACCCGGTTGTCATAAACGACACAGAGGGTGGCCGTGCTCAAAACCGCCGAGTCGAGATCGCCATCTGGGCAAACGAAAAGCTAAAAAGAGTAGCCCAAGAAAAAACAAGCTAATAGAAGCCTAAATAGTTCACAATAAAAGTATGTATTTGTCTTTGGCTAATCTACAAAAAGCATTGGATATAATTGAAGCGTCAATTTGCTAAATAAAATATTAGCAGCCCATCTTGCCTATAGCCTGGATTCAACCCCAATGCTATCAAAAGCGTGGCGCAAGGATCGGTGTCTTGAGGGCATTATTCAAACCAGTTTGATTGTAATGATCCCAACTACTGGCCCTTGCGCTTTTTTATATTTCACCTCACCGACCTTTTGGAACCATTATATCTCAATGGAAGCTTCGATCTGAAACCACCAATTATTTTAAATAGATATTTCCGATATGCTTCCCCGAGCCGATCACCCGACAAGTTCGGCATATTTATTACGGATATTCTTTAAGGGCCTGGTGTGCAAAAACATCAGCTTGAAATAACAAAAATGAGGTTTCAGGAGAAACTCCTATGCCTGAGACTGAATTGAGAAAGACTCGTGCCAGTGTCAATAGTTTCGTATCCTTCTGTAGAATATACTAATTTTACAGCACAGCCAAAGCTATGGGCAACAAGGGAACAAATATCAGGAGAGTGAAATAATGATACGAACAAAACTCTTTCCAGGGATTATGGTAATCGCAGTTATAGGATATTGCCTGGTGCAGGGATGTGGAAAAAGCGCATCAAATGACAATCCCTATGTCGGCAACATGAACGATGTCTCGTACTCAGGGCAGTGGACTGACGACGTTTGTGTCTATCGCGTGAACGCGCTCGGTGAGGAAGTTTGTGTGGCGGAGTTCCAAGAGTGGTTCGTGTGGGTGGACTATGCAGCTCCGTGGTGCTCGCCTTGCTCTTCACAAGCCAAGGTCATCAAACCACTGGAGGATGAGCTGGGAGACCAGGCAGTGTTCCTGACGGTCATCACCAGTGCGAGCGCCGAGTTCCAATCAATACCCACGCAGCAAACAGCCAAGGGTTGGGCGCAGCGATTCGGACTCGATCCTGCCAGAGTAATAGCCGCCACTGACAAGTGGGGCATGACAATTCCCACGCATATCTTGTTCTCACCAACGGGTCAGACGTTATATCGCGCAAAAGGATTTCATTCCAAGAAACAGATACGGGAAATCATGGGTCGCTATATGCGGGACTGGGAGAATTGGTCTGAGAACGGTGCTGTCGCTGACTGGATGAGGGAAGGCTAAGTAAGTTAGCAAGTGAATCAATATTAGGAAACTTTGCTTGCCCGATGGAAGACTAATTTATATTTTCTGATTTCAATTTTTATGAGAGGAGTTATCCATGCTTTTTCAATGTGCCAAATGCGCGTATACAAGGGAAGTCCCTGATAAATATTTCGGTAAAAGTATTAAATGTCCTCAATGCCAATCTAAAGTCAAAATTAACGGACAAAAAACTTCAGGGATAAGCAGATATTCTTTATCGGAGTTTGTTCATAGAACGTCACAAAAGGAAAGAGGTGAAGGGTTATTCGAACTTGAAAGCGATCGTCTGCTCGAGATTAATCTTAACGGTATGGTTTGGACGAAGACGGGATCCATGGTTTCCTATACGGGCGATATAGAGTTCAACCGAGAAGGGGTTTTTGAGCACGGTTTAGCAAAATTGGTTAAAAAGACGATTAGTGGTGAGGGCGCCAAATTAACAAAAGCAGACGGACGGGGAACCCTGTATCTTGCCGACAGCGGGAAAAAAATCTCTATTCTTAATCTACACAATGAGTCCATCTATGTTAATGGAAACGATTTACTTGCATTTGAGGGCGATATTCAATGGGATATAAAGGTAATGAAAAAGATTGCAGGTATGCTGGCGGGAGGCCTTTTTAACGTAAAGTTGGGCGGTACAGGGATGCTTGCCATTACATCCCATCATGACCCTTTAACCCTTAAGGTTTCTCCTAACAAGCCCGTCATTACGGATCCGAATGCAACGGTAGCCTGGGCAGGTACGCTTTCTCCTGAAATCAAAACAAATGTATCGGTTAAAACATTTCTGGGGCGTGGCAGCGGGGAATCGATTCAGATGAAGTTCCAAGGAGAGGGTTTTGTTGTAATCCAACCTTTTGAAGAAATCTATTTTCAGTCAAGCTGATGTAAATTCGTGCAAAATGGAGTCTCTGTATATTCGTTGGGCTGAAGAAGATGAGAAGGTAATGCCTTAATTCCAATGGAGGCAATAATGAATCAACCACAGGAAAGAAATTGGTGGAATCGAAATTGGAAATGGTTTGTTCCTGTCAGTTGTCTTGGTGCGATAGTCCTGATAGTAGGCTTCGGTGCGCTGATTGTATACCTGGTTTTTGGCTTTGTGAAATCATCCGAAACATATAAGCAGGCAGTTGCAAAAGCGAAGACAAATTCTGCCGTGATGGAGGCTTTGGGATCCCCTATTAAGGAAGGTTTTCTTTTTGCAGGGAACATAAACATCAGCGGCTCATCTGGAGAAGCTGATTTAGCGATACCCATTTCAGGTCCCAAAGGCAAGGCAATCCTCTATGCTGTGGCAACAAAGTCAGCAGGCAAATGGACCTTCTCAACTCTAGAGGTGGCAATAAAAGCATCGGGCGAGAGAATCGACATTTTATTTTCTGATACTGAGGCTTCACAAAACTCAAGTGAAAAATCAATTCAGAAATTAGTATCGAAAATTTCTATTGGAATGGTATATCCATCGGGAAATGTTTATTTAAAGTCCTTCAGTTCATCCCAAAAAGATCAATTTAACTGGTCCAGTTCTGTTTTAATTCATCCTTTGCCCGTCGAAGGGAAATATAAGCCACCTATTGAGAACAATTTCAATAAAGCAGTCTTTATTCAGGAAGCAAAAAATGAGTATATACCTGGTTTAGAGGGATTCGATGACGGTCATAATGAGCACTGCGGGTGGAAATATGAGAAATTGAAATCGGAATCGGATAGATACATTCCTGATTTTTTTAGAACCGTATTTGATTATTGCGAATACGAAGAAGGTGTATCGCAGTATAAGATTGATAAAAAAGGATTGGGTCCATCTCATATTGTGGCTTTAGAGGATAGTCTTAGACCGGAATCTCCAAACTTATCGGTCAAAGGTAAAAAAAGACCCATGTCTAAAGAAGAAAAAACGAATGTACTCGAACTTAAAAAGAAAAATTTGACTGATTGTACTACCGTACCTCATTTTATCGATAGTGCCACGCAGCTTTTATCAATTAAGTTTTTAAACTCTGAGTTTGAAATACGAATTTCCTCCTATAGTAACGCAGGATGCGCGGGACATCTGGCGTACATTTATATTTTAGACTTCATTAAAAACTATCAAGTTGTGAATACAAACGAGCTTGGTATTTATTTTGGTCCCATATGATGGAAACAGGCTAATATCAAGTCTTTTTCCCGGCGTTTTGCTATGCGAGATGTGAGTGAACTTAATAAGAAAAATCTTTGATACCCGATGAAATTCCATGTGTTATCCCTGTTGAATGTTCCTGTATGGAGGATTAACCGTTCGAAATTTTTTCTAAATTTCTATCCGTTTTATAACATTCAGTAGCATGATCTGCAAATTATAAAATAAAAAAGACTACAATCCAAAGAATGTGACCTCTGCACTTCATGGTACGCCCGTTGAACACCTTTATATTCCCAAAATAAGACGTGAAATCCCGATCATCGGGACCAATACCCATTGACAAGCTCAGAACAGGTTTGAATCCTCCAAAGGCGGATTTCGCTGGCGCTCAACCTGCGGCTTGGTCCGAGATTCTACCGGAAGCATAAAAAAAGCAGGTTGTAACATCTCTGAAGCTACACCTGCATATTTTTTATGGTGCGCCAGGCAGGATTTGAACCTGCGGCCTACGGATTCGTAGTGCAGGAATCTTAAAATTAAAAAACGTCGTAATTTCAAACAGTTGAATCTATTGCACTTTTTCAACTAACTTTTGGTTTCGTTTGGAAATTTTTGGAAATATTTGACCTTGACGGGCACAATTTGGGCACAATCCAACCAAAAAATGATAGAGGTCATAAAAAAATGAAATCTGTAGGAATCTCTCAAATCTCCTCTGTTAAACATTCAGATCAGATTCAATATATCAACATCTTTTTCAAAGTGAGATCTCATCACGCATTAAATTGGCAACCGCATATAATGGATATGAATGCAAATATTCCTGCACGGAAAAGGGATACCCCGAGAATCTTACTCCCCAGGAACTTACAGATGACTTCTCTTTCAAGAAAAGCTGCAGACTGCGTAATGTCCCCCGGGAACCGCTCTTTACTTCAATTGGGATAATGTTTTGCCGTTGTTGAAGAAGATAATCCAATTCGGCATTGCTGGAGTGAGCTTCACGATGCCAGTAATATAATGAAGCCTTTCTTGCCGGGTTAGAATACGCCAGCAGCTCCTGCCCAACAAAGGCTTCTGCAATGGTGCCCCGGTTTACTAAACACGTTTCAGGTTTCAGTATCCATTCAGCCAGATCGAGTTCAAGCACGGTCTGCGCCAATCCAATATCGAGAAAAATGGTTTTAAAACGATCGGGATTGACTGTACCACCAAGAGGTATCCCACTGGCGGATGTGTGCCTCACGTCATGAACAACGGATGCCTTGAGAAGTAAATCCAAGGCCGGAGCCAGCTCCCTTTTTCGCCAGTTTCCTGCCAGCTGGCTATATTTGAATTTTCGACCCATCAAGCGGGGAACTTCATTAAATATTAATTCAACGTATTTAATCTGGTACTTTTTGACATATTTGGAGAAGTCCTGCCGGTAGGCTTCGATCAGGTCTGCCAGTCTTTTGCCGCATTTGTTTAAATCTTCGGTTTCCATCCAGATGAGCACTACTTCCGGCATACCGCCGGTTGCCAGGTATTCACCAAGAATATGAATTAATTTTTGATGCACTGGATTAATTAGAGCCGATCGATGATCATGCTCCAGTAAAAGCTCGGCAAGCCCTTGATCTCCCTTTGCCAGCAGATATTCGAAAAAAGACATGGGATACATATGCAACGAAGAAACACGCCCCACAGGCATCCCAATATTCTCCAGGACGAAATCCAAAAGAGAACCGGCCGCCAAAACATGCAATGCCGGCATGAGTTCATAAAAGTATCTTAACGATTCTACAGCCTTGGGTGCTTCCTGAATTTCGTCAAGAAACAACAGCGTTTTACCGGGTATAATATCCTTACCGACTAAAAGCCCTATATCCCGGACAATACGTTTCGGATCCAGATCCCTTTCAAAAACCTCGATATACCGGGGTTCAATTTCAAAATTGATTTCGACAAATTCATCAAATCCCTTCCCGAGTTTTCGACAGCTATAAGTCTTGCCAACCTGCCTGGCCCCTCGAAGAAGCAGCGATTTCCTGTCGGAATCATCAGCCCAATCCTGCAAATGCCTGTCAATCAAACGTTTCATTTTCTTAACCCGCTCTAACTATGGTCGATTTTAGAGCATAATTTCTTTGATTTATGGTTAAAAATATAATCAAAAATATATTAATGATGGTTAATTGTAAAGGTATTTTATTAGAACGCGAGAATGAAGCTCCCGGCCGCAAGCGGATTAGGATAAAACCGCAGGTTTCCACATTTTCCACCTTCGCGGGAATCCACGAGGTATAAGGCTTTATAATTTTCCTTAACTTTTTCCGATCAGTTACAGAAATGGATAAAATCGAGAAAAGGTACCCAAACCTGTGGCCGGTTTGGTGAGGATTTGTTCATTTAAGAGCTTGGCCGAGTGATGCTTTCGTTTTTTTTGCTCCGAACTTGTTAGTACCATTATTTACCGTCCCATTCGGGTGGCTTTGAAACCAACACTAACCCCAAAAAAAACTTACAAACTGAAAATTGTAAGCCTCTGACTATTGGTTTCGTTTTGAACTGTTCGGAAATATTTGACCTTGACGGGCACAATTTGGGCACAGTCCAACTACGGCATAAAAGGGGCCATAAAAAAATGGACTTCTCTGTTATTTCTTCATGATATGCATAAAATCATGACCCCATTCCCTACGGACTCAGTTGGTAGCGCCAAGATCCCAAAATATTCCCTTGAGCCCCAATTTGTCAAAAAACTGCTGAGTTTCTGCTTGATTTGGGCGCTGCCAATCATAATCGAGACGGCCTTCATACTGCCTCTGAGCAAGTTCCCAACATTTTTGAATTGGCATAGCATACCCGGTCGTCAAATTCCGTCTTGATAACCAAGCGTCAAGATGATCCTTCGAACTGAAGGCGAGAATCGTAGCTCATGTATAGCCGATTTTTTCCCAAAATCTAATTGGGGGAATAACAAAGTGAACTAGCCAATCTGAATTCACTGGTAGTCCGTGGCGAATCACTAAGTTTATTTTTTCGTTACACTCTCCGCACCCGCACGGGGTTTGTCCCTTGGCATCCTTATTTAGTACGACAGCAATGCCGAAGATATCCCATACTCAGTTACCCCAAAACCTTTTGCCTTCGACTTCAGCCACAAAGTTCGTTGGAAGACTTGAAAAAGGGTGAGCCATCCAGATCGAATGAGTTCCTGGGGCGAGAGCAATATGATGTGCATTTGCTAAAGTTTCATATGCATTCTCAACTGCTGAAATAGAGATTTTAAAATGATCTGCAACTTCTGACGTAGTCGGTGGTCGGGAGGTTTTAGTAAAAGTTTTATAAATAAAGTGTCGAACATCAAGGTCGGAAATTCCTTTTTTTTGTGACGCTTCCATTTCTTTAACTCCTATAAAAAATCATTGTTACGTCCAGTTTTGATAAATCATCAGAATATCCAACTTTCGTCAATAGTTCAGATATCATAATTGATGGCGGTCAAGTCAACTAATTCTTTCGGGTTGGCACCTTTAAGACAGCAACCAATAAAATCCAAAACACTGTTGCTTTGTTGCTGGTTTTTTTTAGATTTGCACATTGAGGGGTTTTCGCTAAATATGAATTTCTGACCACCCAGACACTGTTATTCTTCCAACGCCCAATTAAATATCCCGGACAGCTCCGCCATGAGTTTTTCAGTCAGTTCAACGTCCATCTCATATTCAGCGAACTTTCGGGGGAATTCAATCTCATTGACCGATATCGCAACCGGCAACTGAAATCTACAATTTTGGAGGTGCATTTTCAGTGCCGATACTTAGCGATAATGAAACTTGTGGCTTAAGAGAATAATTTATAGGCTCAACTCTCTAAATCGCGCTCTTGACTCTCAGCTTTATTAGCATCTGATTCCTTCTTGAAATAAAGCCAGATCAGGATGCCAATGAAAGCAAACACCCAGAGATTGAGAAGTGTGTCGATAAAGTTTTCTAAGGCCATCAAACCTCCTCTGATTTAAGCGCTTTTAGTAGACAAACCACCACCAAGAGCACGATAAAAACAAAAGGTAAAGCGGCAAGACCAATTATACTCTTCACAGCGTCGATACTATTCGACAGGATCATAACCAGCCCAAGGGCTCCCAATATTACGCCCCATATTAGCTTCATCCTTGTGGGAGGGTTCACGTCTCCACCAACTGCAAACATGGAAAGTACAAAAGAGGCGCTTACCACACTCGTCACCACAAAAAGAAAGGCTGCCAGAATTGTGGCGATAATGCTCAGGGTACTCAGCGGCAAATGCCTTAGAACAAAAAACGTGGTGTCATTAATGTTTGTCTTCAATACCTCAAGAATCGACGCATCGAGCTTCAGCACTCCATAGAAACCAACGCTGCTAAAAACGCCGAACCAGAAGATAGAAAAAAACGTTGGCACCAGTATGACACCTATAATGTACTCCCGTATGGTACGCCCCTTCGATATACGTGCAATGAAAACACCGACGAAAGGAGCCCAGGCAAACCACCAGACCATGAAGGTAAGTGTCCAGGATTGAAACCAATTGGTGACCTTTTCATCGAAAAAGGTATAAGTTTTAAAACCATGAGGAACCACGCGGGCAAAGTAGTCGCCAATTGATCCGGTAATTGCGCTCATTATATAGTAGGTAGGGCCGGTCAGCAGAACGAAGATCAAAAGTCCGCCTGCGATGGCCATAGCCGTGTTGGAAAGC
>CALZJV010000023.1 GCA_945787595.1 uncultured Desulfobacterales bacterium
CGAAAGCGCGAAACAAGACAAAAGGTTTCGGCCATTTTAGCACACTATCTTCTCCAAAGGATTTGATTTAATCGCAATGGACGGTTACATGACCCGTAAAAATAGATGGTTGAACACGCTGCTGACATACTTTTTTGGCGTGGATTTGAAATTTTGAAGAACTTGCAGATCCGATAACATCAAGACCGGAACTCAAAATTCCGATAAACAATTCTACAATAATTTCAGAATTTATCTGTATTTCCCTTGACATTGGATACTGAGGGTTAAAAAATAGGTGTTATCAAATAGCCGTTAAAAAAAGTGACCTCCCAAGGTCGGCAACATTTACCACTTCTATGGAAGGAGGAAGCCATGAAAGAAATAGACCGAAGGGATTTCCTGAAGATGGTAGCTTTTGGCGGTGCCATTCTGGGAGTTGGAGATGCATTATTACCCAAGCCTCTGAAAGCAGCCTCATTGGCTGGACAGGTGGAAGTGCTGTGGCTGGGCCACTCGACAACACACATCACCAGCACCACTGGCAAAGTGATCGTAATTGATCCCTTTCTTATAAAGAATCCCACGACTCCGGAAAAATACAGGGACCTGAAAGCTCTTGGCAAGGTGGACCTAATTCTGGTTACGCACGGTCATAGTGATCATACTCGCGACCTGTGCGAACTGGCGCGTTTGACTGGCGCAACCGTCGTCGGCCCCTTCGAGTACGTGATTCAGTTGGGAAAGCTAGGTTTGATCGATATTGACAAAACCATCCCCATGAACAAGGGCGGTACGGTGGCGCCCCTCGGCCGCGATATCAAAGTCCATATGGTGCCCGCTGATCACAGTTCGGCTGTCGACCTCCTTAATTTGGGAATCCAAAACCCGGATTCCAATTCTCATAGATTCCTCGCCGGGGGCGTACCCGTGGGTTACGTGGTGGAGCTGGAGAACGGATTCAAAATCTACCATTCCGGCGACACGGACGTGTTCGGCGACATGGCATTGATTAATAGGTTCTACCGACCGGACTTGGCCCTGGTCTGCATTGGCGGACATTTTACCATGGATCCGGAACACGCAGCCTACGCAGTGCGCGAACTGATTAAGCCTAAGCAGGTCATACCTATTCACTATGGAACCTATCCTGTAATTAATCGGTCGCCCGCAGAGTTTAAAACGGCGCTCGGGGATACGCCGATTAAAGTTCTCGATGTAAAACCCGGTCAGACCGTGAAATTCTGAAACTCCCTGGAAGCGGGGCGCAAATCGGATTTGAGGATCGACTGCATCTGGGCACTACCGAGCAGCCAACGACAGGACCGCTCAACCTGACTCGCAGCACTCCGATTGGATGTATTGAGAAACGCAATCGGCAATTCTCGCTAAACATGTAATGAATCTATCCCAGTCAGTCCGGCACTCCGGCTTTGCGCAAACCTTCAACCAGACGTTTTGTATCCATGGGTTCCCTGAAAGGATACCAGAATTTAATGGCTCTGATGGTGAGGGGATCAAAGTAGTTTTGACGTCCGCGCTTTGCACCGTGTTCTATTGTTTTGAGGACCCTCGCAACGTCCTCGTTGCGGCCTAGCAAGCCGTAGGTTGCCAGCAGAAGGCGAAATGACCATCGGTCGTCGGGGTTGAGCGCAGTGGCCCTCTCCAACGAATCCGCAGCCTTATCGAATTGCTCCATACCGAACTGGGATAGACCGAGTTCGTACAGATAATAGGACGGGTAATGTGGATTGAGGCGCATTGCACGATCTACTAATTGAAGCGCTTCCTCAGGTTTGCCGGCCAGGCTTAGCACGCTGGCCAAAGTTAAATAGCTGTCTGCATCGTTGGGATCCATAGCGATTGCCTGTTCCGCCTCGGCAATAGCCTCCTTATGCCGCTGCAAATGCAAAAACACAGTAGCAGCGACCTGATGCGCCAGCGGTGTCGGATTTTGCATGGCTCTCTTGAGAGACTTCTCTGCTTCAAACCGGGCATCGTGCCAATGCGACAACCCCAAGCTAAAATGCCAAAGCCTTTTCCAGCTTTGCCAGTAGGTTAAAGCCAGGGCGGCATAAGCCTTCCCATAATTCGGGTCCAATTCAATGGCCTTTTTAAAATACTGAATTGCCAGGACAAAATTATCGGGTGTTTCTCTACGATAGTGTGCCCAGCCGTTCAGGAAGGCATCGTAGGCTTCGATGCTATCGGTTTCCTTGCGGGCAACCTGTTCCTCCTCACCCGCCGTCAATTTAACCGTCAGGACTGCGACGATCTTCCGGGTGATCTTGTCCTGCAAGGCAAAGACATCGTCCATTTTGCCGTCATAACGTTCGGCCCAAATGTGCCCGCCGGTGGTGGCGTCGATGAGCTGGGCATTGATCCGCACCCTGTCCCTGGCGCGCCGCACACTTCCTTCCAGCACGTAGCGCACACCCATCTCTTCCGCAACCTGTCGAATCTTGACGGGCTTGCCTTTGTAGGTAAAAACGGAGTTGCGGGCGATAACGAAAAGTCCGCTGATTTTGGAAAGATCTGTAATGAGGTCATCGGTAATCCCATCGCTGAAATATTCCTGTTCGGGAGTGTCACTCATGTTGGCGAATGGTAGTACAGCGATGGAGGGCTTTTCAGGTAATGGGAACGCCATCTTTTCAGAGGAAACAGGCTCTAACAAAGGCTGGATAGAGTGTTGCCGGACCACCAAGATTCCTGCCAATATAATGAGTACCACCGCCCCCCCAACAGCTGCCCAACGCCACTTTTTTGCCTTCGATCTCTTTTCTCCAATCACCTTGCCGGCATACTCAGGCTCCATCAGAACCTTATAGACACGCGCTGGCTCAGCAATGTTCTTTACTGAGTGCTCACCTATGTAGTGATAGCCAACATCCAGCTTGTTTTTGACTTGGTCAAAGGCTGTTCCAGAGATACAAATTCCTCCGCCCTCAGACAAACCTTCGATGCGCGCCGCCACATTGACCCCATCGCCGTAGATGAGGCCTTCATCATCGATCACATCACCCAGATTGATTCCGATACGGAACTCCATCCTGCGGTTTTCGGGCAATCCGGCATTCTTTATCTGGAGATCCTTCTGGATCTTCACAGCAGACTCCACAGCATCCACCACACTGCCAAACTCTGCCATAATGTTGTCCCCCGGTGAATCCACAACCCGTCCGTGGCACTCCTGAACAAGATGCCGAAACACTTCACGAGACTGCTTGAGGGTTTCCACTGTCGCTTTTTCGTCCTCACCCATTAAGCGACTGTAACCCTGAACATCTGCGCTGAGAATGGCAGTAAGTTTACGCTTGGGTCGCTCTGCCGTCATGAGTTCACCTTTTTAAAGTATAGGAGGGCAAAAAACAAAAGCCTCCAAAGGATGTATAAGAATCCCTTAGAGGTTTTCTCTTACCTCTGCGCTCTGGAAACGTCTATCCATAGCTCCTCCAGAAGCTTGAGGTTCTGTTTTCAGGTGACTAAGCAACGAAATGACTGACGCTCATAAAATAGCAGTTTTGGGGTAAAATGTCCACATCTTGTATGTCTGCAAAATTCAAAGTTTAGGCTATTTTCAAGGTTTTTACGAAAATGGACAGACAAATTTAAATCACCAATCGCCAGATCACGCCCACCGCGGCACCGATAGGCACCAAATAGTGGATCGGCATGTGAAATTTCTGGAGCAAAGCCAAGGAGACTGCCGCCGATATCAAGGCAAAGAAATCAACGCCGCCGTTGGGCAGGATTACCTTGTAGCCGAACCAAACCGCCAGGTTGAGCACGACACCCACTACGGCCGCCGTGACGCCGGTGAGCGCAGCCTGGAGCCGCTGGTTGCCGGCCATGGCTTCGATGAAGGGCGCGCCGGCGAAAATGAAGAAAAAGCAGGGCAGAAACGTCACATAGGTGGTGAGCAGAGCACCGATGATTCCCGCAGTTAAAGGATTAAGCCCACCGGGCAAGTTCCAGGCCGCCAAAAAACCAGCGTACTGGGTTACCATGATCAATGGGCCAGGGGTGGATTCGGCCAGACCGAGTCCCATCAACATCTGCTGGGTGGAGAGCCAGCCGTTGGATACCGCGACCTCGGTTATATAGCTCAGTACGGCGTAAGCGCCACCGAAGGTGACAAAGGCGGCCTTGGTGAAAAACAGGACGATCTGTGTTAATACATCGCTGAACCCTCGCCAGCCCCAAATCGCCCCAACCACCAAAGCCCACAACCCCAGGCAGATGAGAAAAACCCGAAGCACGTGGGAGAATGACGGTGCGGTAATTTTTTGGCCGGTTTCGGGCTCGTCTTCGATGCGGCATTCACGAGTTTGCGGATCAAAGCTGCCCTGGCAAAAAACCTGAGGCAACCTGCGCTGCATCAGCAACCCGCCTAACGCGGCTGCGGCCACGATGTATGGAAAAGGCACTTTGAAGAAAAAGATGGCGATAAATGCCAAGGCGCCAAATGCATAGAGCACGCCGTGTTTAAGCGCCTTTTTACCGATGCGCAGCACCGCTTCGATCACCACGGCCACGACCACCGGCTGGATGCCGTAGAAAGCAGCAGCCACCACTGGAATGTCGATGTGGGCTACGGCCAGGTAGCTCAACAGCAACATGATGAAAATCGAGGGAATCACGAAGAGCGCTCCCGCTAAAATGCCGCCCAAATTACCGTGCAGCCGCCAGCCGATGTAAGTCGCCAGTTGCTGAGCCTCGGGTCCCGGCAGCAGCATGCAGAAGTTGAGCGCCCGCAGGAATTGGTTTTCTCCGACCCACCGCCGCCGTTCCACCACTTCCTGGTGCATGATGGCGATCTGGCCGGCTGGTCCGCCGAAGCTGATAAAGCCCAGCTTGATCCAAAACTTCAAGGCTTCCTTGAACGAAACCGTCATCGAAGACGGCGAATTAGATTGGGTTGTCATGTTGTTTTCCTTTACGATTCGTTTTTCGGGCCATATCTAACCGGCACCAGGCATACAAGGCGCGTCATAGACCTCGAATTGTGTCTCAGAAGGGTGTTGAAGCCGTCCGTTTCGGCGCGACCGGCTCAATTTGTGGCGGAGACAACGCGAACCTCCAACGGATTGCTGGCGTCCAGATGCACATCCCTCTGAGGAAATGAAATGGTAATGCCGGCCTTTTTGAACTCCTGGTTGATTCGCCGGTTTAACCTGCCCACCATGGCATACCAGTTATTGATGTTGTTAATAAAGGCACGTACCTCAAAATTGAGACTGTTGTCTCCAAAACCCATAAAAATTGCCGAAGGCTCGGGTTCTTTTAGAACCAATGGATTTTCCCGGGCAGCAGTCAACAGCAGCTTTTCAGCCAAATCCGTATCGGATCCATAGGCGATGCCCACCGGAATTTTAATCCGAAGTATCGGATCGGAAAGAGACCAGTTAATCAGCTTGCCGGTGATAAATTCCTTGTTGGGCACAATCAATTCACGGCGATCCCAGTCGGTGATGGTTGTGGCGCGGATACGAATGCGTGAAACCGTGCCACTCGTCTCACCAACTGTTACCGTATCACCAACCCTGAAAGGCCTTTCGAACAACACGATCAGGCCGCAGATAAAATTAGCGACAATTTCCTGCAGCCCGAACCCGAGGCCCACACCCAATGCGGCGATAAGCCATTGCAGTTTTGCCCATTGCAGCCCGATGGTATTAACCGCCAGAATAATTCCGATTGCCGTGATGGCATAGCGGGAGATCCTGATAAATGCATAGCGTGCGCCGGGATCCATCGGAAGACGATTGAGCAGTGTAATTTCCAGCAAACCCGGCAGGTTTTTGGCCGAAATAAACGTTATGACCGTAATAAGGATGGATAGCACCACATCGGCCAATGTAATCGGCATGGCCTTTGGCGCCCCGTCAACCACGCTGTTGTAACTCCAGAGATGTATGTCCTGCAGGATTCCAAAAGCCGGGAACACCGGCTCCCAAATCAGCCACAGTCCGGTTAGAAGAAAAATAAAGATAACGGTACGCAGCAAAGTCCGGGTCTGTTCGTCAATCTGGGCCAATCCGACTTCGGGTTCCTTGATCAGCAGGGTTCCAGCCTGGGTATCGATACCTCCTTCTTCAGCCTCCAGCCTACCAAGATTTTCACGTTCCAATTGCCTTTTCTGCCGCGCTTCTTTAAGCGCTATTTTGCGACGGACCAGCGTCAGCCAGCGCAATGCCAAATGATTCAGGATCATCAAAGACATCAGCACTAGCGCCGTCATGCGAATTAAATTTCGCACCTCCAGCGCCGAGTAGTAATAGCCTAAAGCCGCCAGGACGACGGCAAACAATGGCAGTCCGACTGCCAACGGATACCAGGCGAATCGCAACCGTGTCAGCAGATCGGCTTTGTGGTATTTCAGCAGGTGAGCGACAATCCCGCCGGAAAACTGCAGGGTCGTGGCAATGCAAATCGATACGCCCATACCTTGGACCATCAGCGCCAATTTGGACAATGTATCACTGTATTTGATTTCTCTGGTCGCCGCCATGGACGTAATGACAAATCCAGCGACTGCCGCCAGCGGAATCAACCACCGCAGGTTCTTTTGCAGGGTTTTCCGTGCTGCCTCGGGCCATTCGAAGTGAATTTGGGCCAAACCGTCATCTCTGCATAAATAATAGAAAAATCTCAACGCAGCCAACATTTCAGCCGTATTTACCAATCCGTGGGAAACGGCTCGCGTGAAAACATTGAGTTGGGGCAATTTGAGCAGCAATAATCCCCAAATGCCCATCAGAAACGGCCAGCCGGCAGCCAGATAGATCGTCAGGGCAAACGCCCAAAGGGTCAGAGCAAAGGAATCGTCACGATGTCGGCTCACCTGGCCGGCCACCCTGATCATCTCTTTGCGGGCCCATCCTCGCCGACTGAATAAAAATCCCGTAACAAGCAGGCCCAGGATCCACAAACCCGTATAGTGCGTGAAGGATGCCAGCGTGTCTGAAATCAATCCCCACCAGTTTTTCGGAGCCAGCATCATGCCAATCGCGATCGGAAGTCTTTTTAAATCGTCAAAACCCAAGGGCTTTGAGCTTCTGATCCACAGCAGGTGCCTGTCGAGGAACTCGGCAAACTCTTCGGCACCGACCGTCAGTTGCTGTTCGGTATATTCGAGGTTTTGCAAATCACCCAGATATCGCAGATATCCACTTTGCAGCTTGTCTACCAGAATCCGCCGATCGGTCAGCAGCTTTCTCACATCTGATTTTAATGGGGCAAGATTATTTCCGGGAAGTGGCCCCAGCGAACCAATTATGCGATCGAGTTCGCTGTCGAGGTTGGCCAGATCAAGCCTCTGGCGGTCCAAGTCAATTTGGGCCTCTCGAATTTCACTTGTTTTTTGTAAGCGTTTGGCCGACTCCAAGCGATACTGATTCGAATCGGGTAGCGCCTGGCGCTGCGCGCGCAAGGCCAAACCGATGACGTCGGTCAGCACCATGGTATCAACTCTTTTACGGGACAAGGCGTAATCTTCTTCCAGTTTTTTTTGCTGTGCCTGCATGCGCTCGATTCTTTTTGTTACCTCGGCTTCCTCCCGGATCGACTTCTCAAGTGCTTCACCCAGCTTGATGTTGATATCAAACTCCTCTTTGAGAACCATCGGCATATCTGTTGCCTTTATTTTCGCTTCTTCTGCAGCTGCCCTGGCGTGCAGGGCTTCCTCTTGACGCCGCTTCTGGAGCTGATCCTGCCAGGCTTTGATAAACGCCATGCGTTTGGCAACGTCTCGGCTCGCCAGGTCGCGTTCTGCCGTCATTAAAGACAGCAGGGAATCCTGGGCCGTCATCTGCAACTCGTACAATTTAATTCGCTGGGCCTCGGTCAACAACGATTCCTCCTTGTGCGAGATTTTCGTCTCCCATTCAGCCTGGAGCTCCTGCAACCGCTTTCTGGCTTTGGCGACTGTTTCCGGAAGCTGTAGCAGGAGATCCTTCTCCTTGCCGAGCTGATTATTCCAGTTGCTGAAGTTATTCTGGGCGCTGGCCAATTCGCTCTCTTCCTGCTGCAGGCGCTGTTCGAGTTGCAGGGTGGATATTGTCGAAGCCTCGGTTTCAACGACACTTGTTGTCGGAATTGGCTGGTCGATTCCGG
This sequence comes from uncultured Desulfobacterales bacterium, assembly GCA_945787595.1. Next base: position 8,098 of record CALZJV010000023.1, read on the forward strand.
ATTGAATTTTTCTGAGTCTATCCGGCGCACTTTTTATCGTCTGTGAAATTTCATCTCTTTGTCGATGTATCTTGTCTGCAAGCTCTCGCAATTGAATCGCTTTATCCAGTAAATTCAACACTTTTTTTTTATTGGTATTCTCCATGTCCGCCGCGGCTTCAACTGAAGCTCTTTTGGCCTTTAATTCGTCAAGGCCGATATCTTCGGTAATTGAATCCGGTATCCCCATCGGTTTCTCTAAAAGTTGCGGTTGTGCCCAAGCTGTTGACTCATTCGTTACTACTAATATTGTGAGAAGAACAATTCCGAATGATATCCTGCGTCTTAAATTCCTTAGCATCTTTATTGACTCCTTATAATTTTCATCGACTTATGCTAATTTTTGTTTACTTTGATATCTGCTTTTATGCCAAGAACCGGTCGTTTTATTCCATTCCACATTTACAAATCAGCAAGAGTGGGTTAACGGATAGTTGTGTGAATATCAGCTGGTTTTTAGAGCCAACCCCGTTTTCCTATGGATACAGACCTCGTCCTTCGGCTGAGGAAAATGGCTGTGACTAATTAACTGTTGGGGGCTGCATGAAAATTGGACATTGGCACTCAGGTTGCAGGTGTCTGGTGTGAAAACGCGAGAGCCAGCCTGAAACCTGACACCAGACACCTGAAACCCGTGAACGCAGAAGATTTCATCACGCCCGATAATATCCAAAAAAAAGAGCTATTCCCATAGTAAATTACAAAGCTTGGGTTAAGGAGTATACCATCATGGAGACAAAGAAATTATACCCTTCTGTTATCGAGAAATCGTTATTTTCATGGGTATTTTCCGACCATCTGAAGCTAAAGATTATATTGTTGCTGACCATACTCGTCACGGTATTCACCAGGGTATTTCCCCTGGAAATGCAAAAGCGTATCGTCAACCAGGCCATTAATTTTAAGGCTATCGATTTGTTGCTGCTCTACTGCGGTTTGTACCTTGCGGCCGTCATCATCAATAGCGCGCTCAAATTCCTCATCAGCATTCTACAAACCATCATCGGGCAACGGGCTGCGGCCGGTATGCGAAAGGAATTGTATCGTCACGTCCTCAATTTACCGCTTACGTTTTTCAGAAGAACCCAACCGGGGATGGTGGTCCAGTCTTTTAGCACCGAGCTGGCCACCGCCGGAGATTTTGTGGGTATGGCCGTCGCGATACCCGTGACCAGTGTTTTGACCCTGATTGCCTTTGCCGTTTATCTTCTATGGCTGAACCCGCTTTTGGCGGCCGTTTCGTTTGCTGTCTATCCATTCGCCGTCTTCCTGATTCCCTGGCTGCAGAAACGGGCCAACCTGGAAAATACAAAGCGGGTGGATGCCTCCCGCAACCTTTCCAGCAAAATCGTGGAAGCGGTCTCCGGCATCCATGAAATTCAGACAAACTGCGCCTACCCGGTCGAAAATCGCAAATTCGGCGCTATTGTGGACGAATTGCTGAAAATCAGAATTGTCTGGAACCTTTACCGCCAGGGGATCAAGGTGATCAGCAATTTTTTTACAAATTTCACTCCGTTTCTCATCTTTATCCTGGGCGGCTATCTGGCCATCAACGGTCGCCTGGAGCTGGGTGCCCTGGTGGCATTTTTGTCCGCCCAGGAAAAAGTTTTCGATCCCTGGCGAGAACTCATCGATTTTTATCAGTCTTACCAGGAAGCCTCCGTAAGTTACAGCCGCACCATGGAATTTTTTGATGAAACCCCCGAATTCGCCATCGAGCCCATTGACCGTAAACCCTATCAGCTAACGGGAAATATCGAGGTTAACAATCTGTCCTTTAACACTGAGGAAGGCATCCGACTGCTGGATAATATAAATTTATCCGTCAGTCCGGGCGAGCAATTGGCCCTCGTCGGCTTTTCGGGCAGCGGCAAGAGCACCCTGGCCCTGTGTATCGGTCAGCTTTTCAAATACACCGAGGGGCATCTTAAAATCGACAACCAGGAAGTCAGCCGGCTGTCCAAACAGGACATCGCCTATAACACCGGCTTTGTCTCCCAGACACCGTTTATCTTCGATGGAACCATCGCCGAAAACCTCCTTTTCGGGTGCGTTGCCCAGGTTGAGGGCAGCGGGAATGGTTCGTCCCGCAAGCTGCCGGAGCTTGACGAAATGATCGCGGTCATCCAGCAAACCGGCATTTTCCCCGATGTCCTGCGTTTCGGTCTCAATTCTGTGCTCGATCGCTCAAAATATTCAAATCTGGTACCCCCTCTCATCCGGGTCCGCAAAAAACTGAGCCGCCGCTTGAATGTAGCGCTGGCCGATTATGTGGAATTTTTTGACAAACAAAAATATCTTTCTTATTCCAGTCTGGCACAAAATCTGACGTTCGGTTCTTCCAACCAGGAATCTTTCAGTGAAAAAAAATTGTCCGGCAACAGCTACTTTCTGGACTTTCTGGACGAAGCTGATTTGAGACCGCCCCTGCTGGACCTCGCGGCCCGTTTGTGTATTCAGACCATCAGCATCCTGGGAAACCTGCCGCCGGACGAACTTTTTTTCATGCAAAGCCCCATCGGAGGGGATGAGCTGGATGACTACAAAACGGTGGCAGAGCAACTGAAAACCACCAAACCGGGATCGCTGCCGCCCCTTGAACAACAAAAGTTGCTTAAATTAGCGCTGGGATTCATTCCCGGCAGACATAAGATGATCGCTTTGCCGGAGAGTCTAGAACAACGGATACTCAAAGCCCGCACCCGGTTCAGAGAAAAAATTTCCGTTGAATTCCCGCAAGCTTTTTCATTTTACCGGAAATCGGAATACATTTTTTCCCACACCATCCGCAACAATATCTTCTTTGGAAGATTGAAAACCACCAATCCCCAGATACAGGACACGATCAACGAGCAGGTTGTTCAGTTGCTGATCGAAGAAGGTATTTTGGAAACCATGGTTGAGATCGGCATGCAGTTTCAGGTCGGCAGCAAGGGCGATCGGCTTTCCGGCGGCCAGCGTCAAAAACTGGCCATCGCCCGAGCTTTTTTGAAGAAACCGCGGATCTTGATCATGGACGAAGCCACTTCGGCGCTCGACAACAAATCCCAGACGCGCATCCAAACCCTTCTGGACACCCACTGGAAGGGAAAAGCCACCTTGATTGCCGTTGTCCATCGTCTGGACATAATAAAGAATTTCGATAAAATTGGGGTGATGAAATCCGGAAAAATTGAAGAAATCGGGTCTTACGAAGAGCTGATGGAAAAAAAAGGCTTGTTATATGAACTCGTTACGGGCAAAAGGTAGGCGGCCGCCGGCTTGCTAAACGAAATTTCCTTCCTATAAGGTAACCGTTCACGGGTTCAGAGGTTCAGGGTTCAAAGATTAATAATTAACCGAAAATCGGAACTTAAAAAATCTATGGCCTGATAGAGAGAGACTATTTTGTATGTAACTACGGCATATAGGGTCAAGGTAAGACTACACATAATCCTGCCGTAGCTTTAACCTGGCAATGAACTTTGACAGGGTGCTCTGCCGCTCGTGGTTTCATTAAGTCCTGACTGGTCCTGTGAAATTTTCCAAAATAAATTCTATTCTACAGGACTGGCCTTTGAGTAAGGTTGACGAAAAAATGGCAACCCTGGACAGTGAACCCCTGGCCCAGACCCGGATCAAAAGTGAGTGCCTTTTATCCAACGGTCGCATCGGTTTGAGTCCACCCAAGTGTATCAAAGTAGTCGCACCAGGGCAGGCCTGAACCTTTGAACGCCTACCAACTAAGGAACCAGGCAGACCGCCATATCCGAGGCTTCATCCAGTACTTTCCTGGCAATACTTCCCATAGAAAAATCCTTTACATTGGAGTACCCTCTTTTGCCCAAAACAACCGTACCAATGCCATTGTTGCGGGCCTCATCGAGAATATCCCGGGCGGTATTACGGCTGCCATCGATCACCTTGATTGCAGCCTGGCGCTCGGCCAATCCGGCTTTGAGCAGCATTTCTTTTGATTTCTTCAGATACGGCGCAACCACTTCTCCGGCTTTATGTTGCAAGAGTTTTTTGAATTCAGGAAATTCTTCGACAACTTCTTTGGGGATAAAGCGCCTTAAATCCCGTTTTGCGTGAAATACCGTTAGGTCTGCACCGGTCCCGGAAAGCATATATCCGCAGTGATCAACGGCCCGCAGCGCATTTTCTGAATGGTCGACCGCCAAAAGCACATCGCCGTTTTTCACGAAGCCCTTGACCATCCAAATCGGACACGTTTTGGCATATTCCAGCACTTTATTTGCGATCTCTCCGGTAAAAAATGCGTGGAGCCGGGTACGTCCCCGGGACGAAATGATCAATGCATCTGCCCGATTGCCTTCCGCCCAATTACAAATATCACGGGCAATTCCCACGCGTCGTTCCTGATAGACCGTCTCAACGGCCTGTTTGGCAAATCCCATTTTGACAAGTTTGTTTTTGGCATCCGTCAGCAGTCGCTCGGCTAAGCCGATGTTCTTTTTTTTAAGATTTTGTAATTGTTCTCTTATCTTGGCGTCTTTTCTGCTTTCTTCGATAAAAACAGGCGGCAAGCCTGGCAATACATGCAACAATGTAACTTTTAAATTGTGTTTCGGGCCAAACATCAGATTGGTATAATCCAGCGATCTTAGGGAGTTCTCTGATCCATCAACAGGTACGACGATCATTTTTTGTTTTTCTACAGCCATTGTGTTTCCCTCCTCCAGTTTCTATAAGTGGTTTAAAACCTCATCTGAGGTTTTGAAACCACTTCTAACTTAATAGAGATAGACAGAACGATATAAATCATTGCGTATACATACACAGCGTTTTGCATATTTTATTCTATGCGGAAGTTTTAAGATCAAAAATTTAAGGGGTGAATAGACAGTTTATTATGACGCTGTGTATAAATCGTCCATTATTGAGTTCAATTGGTTTTCTGTTTTTCCCTTAACACGAAGAATATTTCATCAGGTTCAATCCTAATGATATCGACGTTCTTACTGGGTAGCGTAATCTTATTCCTTGAAATACGAAAGGTCCTGACACCATAACCGGCTAACGATAGATCAACTTTCACCTGAACATTTCTGGCGTTCAATGTGCTGGCATCCTTACGCAGACCGCGCGCGGTAATTGTTATCTCCGGCTTAATCGGTTCCAGAATCTCCATCTTGGCGGACAGATTTTCCATTTCAACAGGGACCTTGAAACTCACAACAAAATTCTGCTGACCGGCCAGGAAAAACCAACCGACTGTCACTATACCCAAGGTGATTAGTTTCAGACGCCATTGATGAACAAAAACCAGGTACATTCTGTGCCAGGACCTTTGATCCTTGCGCTCTTTCGGCGTCATCAGCTCGTCGAGGGCTTTTATAAGATCGGCAGGATCTTCAATTGATCCGATCAGTCCTTCTCTCACCAGGGAGACCTGGCCACGCTCCTCGGAGATGACGACAGCCCAGGCATCACAGCGCTCAACAACTCCCAGGGCTGCCCGATGTCTGGTTCCATAATCTTTTGGAAGACCTTCTTGGGAGCTCAACGGTAGATAGCATGAGGTCGCAACAATTCCTCCCTTGCGAATAATCATGGCCCCGTCATGGAGCGGAGATTCTTTTTGAAAAACACTCATGATGATTTCAGGGGTGGGCTGTCCTTCCAAGGGAATTCCGCCGGTAATCCATTCGCCGACCCAATCGTTGCGCTCAATGATAATCAAAGCGCCGATTCTGTTTTTGGCCAATTTAAAGCACGCTTCAGTCAACGTCTCGACCCAGACTGCCGGGTTAGAAGATTTACGCCAGCTTAGCCTCTGAAAAGGGTTGAATCTCTCGAGAAATTGACGAATTTCAGGTTGAAACAATATTATCAGCAAAATAATCAAAACCTGCCATAGAATCTGGAACATCCATGTCGTCAGGAATAACCCCCATGTCTGGGCAGCGGTGAATATGATTCCCAGGGCAAGCAGGCCGATAAGGGCTTTGAATGCCTTGGTACTGCGAAACCATATATACAAATAATAGACGACAACCGTGATAAACAGAATATCCAGAACATCTTGAGGCCGGATATGGCTTACTATCGCAATAATATTCAATTCTTTAATCTTTCTTGCTGCAGTTTTTCTTTACTTTTTTTTCAAGTTTTAATTGAAATTGACATTCGAACAAAAAAATACTTATCCTGATCCGGGTTCAAGTACAATACCAAGATCATTTAAAAAGGAAATTTACCGATGCCAGAATATCCGCTCAAATGGATCACAGAAAATCTAGCCGTTGGCTACGTTCCTATATCACTTACAGATCTTGAAATGATACGACTTAGGAAACCATCAATTTTCTTTATCATCCGAGTTTAAAGAAAATTCAAACTTTTCGAATTTACCAAGTCTCTCAGGCGTTATCCAGAAGGCTTTTGATCGCTGCGCCTTCTATTTTTTCTTTCTCCAGCAATATTTTTACCCCCTTTTCGAGGCATTTACAAACGGTTCCTTTTTGTCGAATTTCTGTCTTAGACTCTCCGTCTGAAAAAATACCAAAGGGTGGATGTAAAGCTTCGCCCTCTCAGTTCCAAACCTTAAGGGGTTTTAAACCATTTTTTTTAAACCGATTTATTCAGCAACCAATGTCATGAAAAAGCGAAAACTTGCTCTCAGCGGCGACGATCTGCTACTCACCCATCTTCTCGGCATTCTCAAATGGGATTTATTATTAAAACCCCCGATCAACCCCAGACAGGATCAAAAAAGCAATCACCATGCCAGACGAGCAAGCTGATCTTTTCGATCGTGTTGAATTGTACACCTACAAGACAAGAAAATTATGTAACTATCAGAAATATAATTTAAAACTGAAAATAGAAAATTAACTTGCAGGGAAGATATGTAAGAAAAAGTCCGATCAAAAGCCAATGCAAATTTGATCTGCAGGGAACTCTGAGTTCTTATTTCCTGATTGTCGGAACTCAACCTTCCGCTTTGTTCATATTCTACCGTAGATCCAGCTTTTGATCGAAGCACGGAAAGAAATTGAGCGGATAGGGTTTTTGCAGCTTCTATGTTGCCAAAGATTTGCGGTAGGCGACTACGGCTTGACTTCGGTTGAGCTCCCTTCGGCCGTGAACTCTGAACTCAGGGTCGAAGACAGTCGATGCCCGCCCTTGTACGCCTTGAAGCTGCAGCATCCCTCCAGAGGCGGATCTGCGATCTCGACTTTTACAGCATCAGAGTAACCTCTTGATAAAAGGTTAATTGATGAATTTAACAAAACGGATTCCGATGTCAAGCGGATTTCATCTGCTTGCATTCATTTTCAAAATCGAGTATTTAAACCCATGGCACAACCTCTAATTCAGTTTAAAGATGTCTTCAAGAAATTCGGCGACAGCCGGGTGCTCCAGGGCGTCAGTCTGTGCATTAATAAAGGTGAAATTACAACGATCATTGGCAAAAGCGGTGAAGGCAAGAGTGTACTGCTAAAACATATGATCGGTCTCATGCATCCTGATGCGGGAGAAATAGTTCTGGATGGGCGATCTTTGTCCAAAATGAAATTTTCCGAGATAGATAAACTCAGAGGAAAATTCAGCTATGTGTTTCAGGATACGGCCCTTTTCGACTCCATGACTGTCTCTGACAACATCGCTCTTCCCCTGCGGGAAGGGACATCTTTGCCGAAACGGAAATCAGGAAACGGGTTGAAAACCAGATGCAACTGTTTGAGCTGGAAGATATTCAAGACAAATATCCCGCTCAGATATCCGGCGGTATGAAGCGGCGGGTGGCTCTGGCAAGGGCCCTGGTGACGGATCCGGAGGTGGTCCTGCTGGATGAACCGACCACGGGTCTTGATCCCATCCGCAGAAATGCGGTCTACGCCCTGATTGTCGGCTTCCAGAAGAAATTCGGCTTTAGCGCGGTGATGATCAGTCATGAAATCCCCGATGTCTTTTATTTCTCCCAAAGGATCATCATGCTGGATCAGGGCAAAATCCGGTTCGAAGGCTCCCCCGAAGAGATTCGGCGGTGTGACGACCCGCCGGTTCGGCAGTTCATCCGGGGCCTGGAAAAACCGCGTGATGCCCTGACCGGCATGGCCACCCAGCTTCAGGGAGAGCGAAAAGTCCAGGAAGAACTGGCGCGCCTGCAAAGCGACCAAATCACCGTCTCCGCAGTCATGCTCACCGTTGAAAACATAGAAGAGCTCATCGAAAAAATGGGACCCGTGGCGGGCCCAATCATGCTTAAAAACTTTGCCGTACAAATAAAGCAGCGCCTTGATATTACAGATTCCTGCTCCCGGTACAGCCTAGACAGGATACTTGTCGTTCTGCACAACGCCGATATGGATGGGGCCCGGAGGTTCGCTACACGACTGGCCCGGGAGTTGAAGGCCAAAGACCTTTTAAACGGTTATGAAGGCGCTGATATGGCTATTCGAATCAGCGCCGGCTATGCTCAGGCAGATGAGGACAGCCTTATTAAAGAAGTTCTGGCTAAAGCGGAATCGAAAGACAGCCGCTATTTCGAATTTGAATTGAATTGATGCCCCGATTTGCAATTCGTAGCCATGGCGAGAATCCTCGACCCTATTTGACGAAACTTAAGCTGCAGAAAAATGAAACAGGTTCGAGCGGGTAAGACAATGACAGCCGGATAAATATTTCGAAATCAGATTTTTATTCCTACAGGTTTTCAAGCGCAACGGAATAGAATTTTGCAGTATATTCTTTGACCATCCGCCGGGCTGAAAACTGGGCGGCTGTGCTCTTGATAGCTTCTTTCATCACGCGCACCCATTCATGGGGAATGCCTTCATCGGATATTTTATAATATAAAGGGATGATTTCTTTTTCTAATATCCGGTATATCTCGGCGGCATCGGCCTGATCGCGATTGCCATCGATTTCTTCATGACTCAGCGCCCAGCCATTTTTACCATTGTAGGCCTCCTCCCACCACCCGTCTAAAATGCTAAGCTGCGGCACTCCGTTAATGGCGGCCTTCATGCCGCTGGTGCCGCTGGCTTCCATTGGAGGAATCGGGGTGTTTAACCAAACATCCACGCCGTGAACCAAATACTGGGCCAGTTGCTCCCCGTAGTCTTCGACAAAGGCAATCCGCCCTCCCAGGTCGGGATTTCGGCAGGCATTAAATATCCTTTGCAAAATCTGTTTACCGGGATCATCGGCCGGGTGGGCCTTTCCGGCAAAAACAATCTGGATGGGACGCCAGCGATCGTTCAAAAGTTTTCTAAGGTGGTCCCAGGCATAAAATATCAGGTCCGCCCTTTTGTAGGTGGCAAAACGGCGGGCAAATCCGAGAGTCAGCACCGAAGGGTCCAACAAGGCGCCGCCGGCAAGCACAATGGATGGATTGGCGCGGTCTTTTACCCAGCGCCGGCGGGATCGTTCCCGGATTGCATCGATTAACTTGACTTTCAACCAGTAATGGGTTTTCCAGAGATCCTCATCCGGTATTTTTTCAATCAGTTCCCAGATAAGCGGGTTATCATGATCTTCCAGCCAGCCGGGACCGAAATATTTGTCAAACAGCAGTCTCATTTTGGGCTCGATCCAGGTCGGCACATGAACACCATTGGTAATATGATCAATGCAGACCTCTGCCCCGCTGGAATGCGGCCAAAGAGTCCGCCACATCTGCCGGGAAACTTCTCCATGTCGCTTGCTGACGGCGTTTCGATGGTTTGCGATGCCCAGTGCAAAGGCCGTCATGTTAAAGCCGGCCTCCGGGTGATCGGGATGAACTCCGAGCTTTAGAAAGGTCTCGCGGTCCATACTGAGGGCCGGCCAGTAGGTATGAAAGTATTTTTCCATTAGAAAAAAAGGGAAGACATCATGCCCGGCCGGCACCGGCGTGTGGGTCGTGAATACTGAAGTATCTTTTACCCATGCCAGGGCCTCGCTGTAACTCATGCCTTGGTTGACCCGGTCTCTGATCTGCTCCAGCAATGCAAACGCGGCATGCCCTTCATTCAGATGCAGCGAAAAATGCGTGATGCCCAGGGTTTCCAGGACCTCAGCACCTCCAATTCCCAGCACGATTTCCTGCCGTAGCCGCTGCTCCAGATCCCCGGTATACAGTCGCGCCGAAATGGCGCGGTTCCAGGGGTCATTCATTTCGATGTCCGTGTCCATCAAATAAAGGGACACGCGCCCCACACTTACCTGCCACACCGCTACATGGATGATCGGCTCAATCAAGGGTATTTTAACAATCAATTGACTGCCGTCCTGGTTTAAAACCCGCGAAATCGGTGCGGCCTCACGTTCCAGGGTTTCGGTGATATTCTCCTGCCAGCCGTCTTCCCGAATCTGCTGGTGCAGATACCCTTGCGGATACATAAATCCGACGGCCACCAGGGGCACATTCAGATCGCTGCATTCCTTGAGATGATCGCCGGCCAGAAAACCAAGGCCGCCGGCATAAAACGGCAGCGAACGGTGCAGCCCGTATTCAGCCGAAAAATAGGCTATCGCAGGTCGGCTCGAATCCGCAGTGCCATCCAGCAGCAGACAACCTTTTTGTTCCATGTATTTTGTGAATTGGGACAGCACCACATCGTAGTGGCGCAGATATTGGGCATCGCCGGCGGCGGTTGCCAGAATATCGGCCGGAAGTTCTTTAAGCATTTTGTCGGGATTATGCCTGCTTTCCTTCCACGCCTGGCGATCCAGCATCTTGAAAAGCATTCTGGCGCCTGGATTCCAGCTCCACCACAGGTTTTCAGCCAGATTACCCAACCCCTTTATCCTTTGCGGGAGATTGGGAAATTCATTTGATTGGTTGTCCATTTCTAGTACCCTCTTATCTCATTAAGTTCTGTTTTCTGCCGCTTCCATTCCATATACAAAAAGCGGTCGAACTACTTTTACCACGCTTTCTCAGCAAGTGATGTGCCAATTTTATAACTTATTGTAATTATATAATCAATTATAACTTGAAGATTTGTCTGGAATCCACAGTTCCGGTTTTTTAAACATTGCCGTAACCAGTATTTACTGCGATGAAACTGAGGGAGACTATTATATCTACTACCTGGAGACAAACGACCGTGGTACGGGAAAAGTAAGTATGGTTGTCGGTGATCTTTCAGGACATTTGATAAATTGCAAGTCAAATTGAGCGCGTCCGTGAGAATTTTTAAGTCTGATTTTGAGAAATTATCAGAATCAGGAATTCTTGTTGGAAAAATTAAATATTATCAATCTATTACGTCGGCCATCGCAAACAGATAGCCCAAAATCACTTAAGAGTTGGATCGTACATAGGAATTCGCAGTTCCGGCGTTTATTCAGAAAATTCATAATACGCAATAAAATAAATAGGTTATTAAATTGGCATTTTTGTTGCATTTAATTCTCGCAAGTCAGGAAATCTGCCCGGTAATAAATTCGATTGCCGGGATGAGCCTGAAAACCATCAAACAGATAGGAGGTAATGAAATGATCAAAATTGTCAAAAAACAACTTCTTGGTATCCTGGTTTTATTCGCGATTTTCGCCTTTTGCGGCGCTGCAATTGCCGCAGAGAGCATGACGATCGTCGGAACAATCAATGACGACGGTGTATTGGTAGATGAAAGCGGCGCACTCTACATGCTTTCCGAAGATGATAAAGGTGAAGAAGTCGCCGAAAACTCGGGCAAAAAGGTCGAGGTGAAGGGCACCGTGGAGGAAAGCAGCGATGGCACCAAGACGATCGCAATTGAATCCTATAAAGTAATGGAATAACGATCGTAAAAAATGCTGTCAGATTTCAAACAGGGGGGAGATTTGTCCCCCCTGTTTTTTTCAGATAATTGATTTCCAACAGAACCTAAAAAAACCGGTGCCGCCGTCCTTCGGAATAAACGGTGTTCAAAGATCTTATTAAATTCTACGACTTATTTTTCGTTTTTATTAGCATCTCTTTGATTTTATTGGGATTCCGCTTATATATGTGCAAGACTGCCTGGTAGCCCGTATTTTTGACCAGCCTGATTCCTTCCAAAAGATGACGATATTTTTTGATTCGCAATTTCGATTCTAATCCCCTTTCGATTTCAACCGACTGAAAAGTATCAAGATACCTGGATACAATTTTTGGGAAAAAAACATTTACCAAGCCACCGACAAGCCCCTCTTCAACCGCGACCCATTGTTCGACAATCTCTTCGACATCATGTGCTTTTACCGCAGCCGGGTTCTTCAATTCATTTTGTATTGCCTGTTCGGTATACGGTCGCAGCGCAATGTGCAATGTTTCCTCAATCGGCACAATTAAGGCATTGTATGTCAGTTGGGCACTATTTTGCCAGATGGTATAGTTATTCCGCACAAATTCTATCGTTCCATCTTTCTTTATTTCCAGCATGGATGAATATGAACCGATTTCACCGATAAAATGGGTACCGCGCAAAGAAATTTTTACTTCTTTCTTAGGATTTTCATTAAAGAAAGAATAGGTTCCGCAATATTCTCTAGCCAGATTATGGACTAAAAATACCGTGATGCCTTGATTTTCGGGAATAACCGGGTCCTCATATTGCAAGGTTTTGATTTGTGAGTACGGATTATCGAGCCTGGTTTCATTCAAAATTAAATCGATCACATCGCTGCAGTAATTTTTGTACAATGTTGCGTATTCATTCCTTGTTTCCGGTACAAAAACCAGCCGCTGTTTAAAATTATCAAGCTTCCATCTCAAAGAACCTCCACCCAGATCTCTTCTAATTTTTCTAATTAGGTCCTTGCGACTGCTGAAATATTCTTTGGTGTATTTGATGCCGGCTTTATCGATGGTTTCTTCAAAATCATTAAAAGCATACACAGGTTCAACTTTGTCTTCGAGCTGCATGAGTTCGACAAGGCGGGAATAATTCGATGTAATCTCAGGCAGAGTGCCGGTGGTACCGGCAGACAGAATGGCAGAAGAATGCAGTGCCACAGTCATTATGGCAAGGCTATAAATTATTTTGTGATTTGCAGCTGTGCGGGCGACTATCCGACGGCTTCCGATTGTTCGTTTCATGAATTCGATTTTTTACATCCTGTCTGCCGTCTCTTTTCAAATCAAAGAGTGCAGCTCAATTTGCTACAAACAATATCGGCAAGGGGGCTTAAAACCTGAGAGAAATATTGCAGCAGCTCTCGACCCGAAGGCCGGCACGGTCCGCCGTGACCCTTTCGCCGCTACCACTTGGGCGACTACTTCAGGCGCAGGATCAATCTCGGCAAAAAGACCGAGCAGTCTAAGCTGCCCAGGACCTTTTACCTGAACTGGGTCCGCAAGACCGCGGACGGCAAGTGGCTTTGGCCCGGATTCGGCGAGAACAGCAGGGTACTCCAGAGGGTATTCGAGCGCGGTGCAGGCACTATTGATGCAGAGAAGACGGCAAGCGGCTACATGCCCAAGGAAGACGACATCGACTTCAATGGGCTCGAAGAGGAAGAAATTGCGAGGGCATAAAGGAGTTTCTATCTGTGGCGGTGGCCGGATGGAAGCATAAGATGGAGTCCATCAAGGAGCACAAGGCACGCTTTGGTGACAAGCCCCCCTGGAACTCTGCGAATTTAGACAGGAATCGTTTTTCTTCTTATTTATTGTTGTGCAGGCGCCGATTCAGAACTTTGCTATCCTTTCAGGATGATCCGTGCATCGACCACGACGCACTTATCGGCGGTGCACATAACGGGATTCAAGTCGATGGATTCGATATAGGATTCAATTTGCATCACCAACCCGGAAAATGTCAGCAGCATATGGGTTAATTTCTCTAGATTGATGGGCTCGCCACCGCGATAGCCCTCAAGCAACTGATAAGCCTTAAGTCCTTTTATCATGGAGGTGACATCTTCGGGCCTCAAAGGCGCCATCCGCAACACGGTATCCCGGTAAATCTCCACGCCGGTTCCCCCGATTCCCAAAAGGACGACCGGGCCGAATTGATAATCTATCTTTGCGCCGACAATCAGCTCGAATCCGGTCAGGGATTCCTCAACCAGCATACCATGAAATCCTTTAATCGAGCTGAAACGCCGAAAGGTTTCGGACAGAGTCCGGTCGTCGTCTATTCCCAAAACAACGCCCCCGATATCGGATTTATGAATGACTTCGGGAGAAACCACCTTTGCCACCAGGGGATACCCGGTTTTATTTGCAAAATCAAAGGCATCATCCATGCTCTGTGTGCATATAAACTTTGGCACATCCATACCGCATAATTTCAAAAGGTGCTTGGCATCCGGCTCCAGAATCCAGCCATGTTCGCCTGACCGCGCAAGGATATGCTCAATTTCTTTGTTCAGCATGGCTGACATCTCCGTAAAGCCTCAACCATCAGGACCGCTCCCTCTATTGAAGAAGAGACGGGCGTGTGATTGAGTTCAAATCCTTCTATCAGCATACGGTATTTTTCCACATGGGGAACATAGGCAACCAGTGGTTTGTTTTCTCTGCGAGAAATCTGGCTCAACCTGGCTCCGAGATCCGAGGTAATACCCGGTATATAGGGCAGTAAAAGAACGATAATAGCGTCAATTTGCGGGATCCGGCTTAATTCCTTGACAGCTTTGACAAAATCATGATCCATGGCACTTCCGGTTAGATCGATCGGGTTGTTGAGTGCGGCAATGGCCTGCACGCTGGCTGACAGTTGATCCCGGATTTTCTTTTGGTTGGATTCTGAAAGATTTGGTACGGATAACCCCCGGGCGGAACAATAATCTACGGATAACGCGCCATGTCCGCCACTGCCGGTCACAATACCCACGTTACCCGTAATCGCCTTCGTATAACAGCTCAATGACTCACAGAAAGAGACCAGTTCAATCTCGTTGGCGGCCTCCACCACCCCATACTGAGCCAGCACTGCGGAAAAAACTTCATGATCCCCGGCCAATGAAGCGGTATGACTGGTAACAGCACGGCGGCCGGCGTCGGTTTTGCCGGCTTTTAATACAATGATCGGTTTAGGAGAGCGGCTGGCGGCCAGGATAAAATCCCTTCCTTCGTTTTTGCCGAAACCTTCAATATAAAATGTGATCACCCCTGTTGCCGGATCGGCGACCAGATAGTCCAGCAGGTTTTGCTCGGTGATGAGTGCTTTGTTGCCGATACTCACCGCCAAAGATAAACCAATCCCCTGCTCGGCAAATTTGACCATCTGATCAACCAGGACCCCACCGCTCTGACTGACAAAGGCAACGTTTCCGGAAACCGGGTGAACCATGCGCTCACCGGGGAGAAAAAAAGTGTCGACCACGGAAGGCACGTAAATTCCTAAACAGTTAGGTCCGATGAAGGGAAAATTGGCCTCGCGGGCCATGGCCGCCAGGCGATCCTGCAGGTCTTTGCGGCCGACCTCGGCAAATCCCCCGGAAACGATCGTAGCACCGCCAACGCCATTCCGAATACAGTCCTGCAGCACATCCGCGACCAGGTCTGCACGAACGGCAATCACCGCCAGATCGACCTTTTGCGGGATCTCCGAGATATCGGTGAACACATTTTCTCCCATAAGCGACCCGCCGCGAGGATTCACCGGGAAGACGTTTACCGGATAGCGCAGATGGGCCTTGTTATAGACGATATTGGCAGGATGGTGATCATTGGTAAACGACACGCCGATGATCGCCAGGGATTTGGGCTCGAACAATGGTTGTAAGTTCAATGCTTTCTTCCTCGTCAGTGGACTACTATCGACAACATTCATCTGGGTTTATAGTTTGCTATTTTGCAAAAGTCAAACCGGCGAAATTAAGTATCGCTGTAATTATGTAATAAATTATATTTGATTCAGTTTATCCCGCCATTGACAGGATCCTCCTCAGACAGCCTTTCCCGTTGCTGCTGAGTCGATCTCTTGATATAAACCGTTAGACTTGGATTGACTGTTAAAAAATTATCGTCAGTTACTCCTGTCTTTCTTGCAGATTTATCCTTCTGTATAGATCATTGTCATGGCGCCCCAGGGTATGATACGCACCGCAGTTCAAGCGGTTAAAGCCGGTGCCAATGATTACCTCACTTATCCTCTTGATGCCGCAGAGATAAAGCTGATCTCCGAAAAAATTAACAAGACCAAAATGATGCAGTCTGAATTGGATTGCCTGAGGGATTAATTCTGGCTTGTGGACGCATTTGAGATTTTTGGGATCAACAGTGATCGGATGAGAATGATTTTCCAGCAAATCCGCTCGGTGTCACCAACCATGAGCACGGTGTTGCTGATGGGCGAAACCGGAACAGGCAAGAGTGTCCTGGCACAACTGATTCATAAACACAGCAATCGCAGGGATGCCCAATTTATCAGTGTTCACTGTGGCGCCTTGCCGGACACACTTATTGAAAGCGAAATGTTCGGGCATGAAAAAGGAGCCTTCACGGGAGCAGTACACAGAAAACTAGGTAAGTTCGAGTTTGCCTCGGGGGGTACGATTTTTTTGGATGAGATCGGTACAACCTCCTTTGCGGCTCAGATTAAGTTGCTGCAAGTTTTGCAGGACGGCACTTATCAACGGCCTGGAAATATCCGGGAATTGGAGAATTTAGTCGAACGGACCTATATTCTCGAAACTTCTTCTGTATTTACACCTGAAAGTTTTCCCAGTGAACTGTTCGAAAAAGAGACTGTATCCTTCATTATTCCATCCAGTGAACAACTGACATTGGCCGAGGTAAGGTAATTCAGTTGGCATCAGGTTTGCATAACATTTTAACAGTATGAATATTAAACTCCTGACATGGGGGCTTCATGGACATCGTAAGAGGTATTGTCATTCCAGCAGGTTGGGATCTCAATGGGAACATCGTCAAACTTTCAATCGCAAGTAGTGACGAGCAGGAATACCTCATTGAAAACCATCACAAAATTCCAAAACTAAAAACCCTTTTGAGACAGGAGGTCGTAGCGAGCGGTTCCATCAAGGACAAGAAGAATTATAAAACAATTAACGTAGCAGCAATTCACCAAGAAAAAACCTAATCGGCCTTCTATACTATCGCGATAATTGCCGATGGGTCGAAAAGTCGAAAGGAGAAATTTAGAGGATTTCAATTTCCGACAATCTGTCATAAATACTGGAACTTCAGATTCCGGTATATCCGAAAATCGGATATGACAATTCCGATTTTGAGATGCTCTTAACTTATTGATAAAATATTTTTTTAGATATCTCGTGATTCGTAAAATTTTAAATTCTCTTATTGAAGGTGCCAGGCAACGTCTTGTCCTGGTGATATCAGAACAGGAAACCGGTTTTAGGAGGTTAAACCATGAGGGGAAAAGTTAAAAAATTATTAACGAATTTTGGCATGATTTCAATTGTCTTATGGATCTTTACTTTTTCTGCACTGGCTGATAAGGTGACCCTTGTCGGTGAAGTGAATGATAACCAGGAAATTGTTACAGAGGGTGAAATCTACATGGTTGGAGACAGCACCGTCGGTGATGATTTGGTCCGTAATTACATCAGTCAAAGGGTAAAGGTCGTCGGTAGGATTGTGGAAAGTGAAGAAGGAAAAGTAATTATTGTCGATTTTTTTGAAGTCGTCGAGGAATAGTGCAAAAATCGGCAACACACCAAACCCATCTTATGAGTTGAACTTATATACGGCAGATCCTATAAAGGATCTGCCGTAGTATATTTAAACGCCTTGACCCCAACTTCCTAATCCTGTGAGGAACCTCGGTTACTGCCGGTAAATTTCGATATTCCATATTCCTGCTAATCGCTATAATTGCCTTTGGTACCTTTGGTTACTATTTATTTGAGGACATGCCTCTGTTTGAAGCCTTTTATATGACCATCATTACCATTTCCACAGTTGGATTTTCCGAGATCAGACCTCTAACCATGGTGGGACGAAGCATTACCCTAGTGATTATCGTTTTGGGTATCAGTGTCGGCACTTACACCATCGGCATTATTGTCAGGTGGTTCGTTGAAGGGGAACTCGCCAAAATCTTCGGGAGGAGAAAATTGCACAAACAAATAGCGGATTTAAAAAATCACTTCATCATCTGTGGATTTGGAAGAATCGGCCGGATCATTTGTCAGGAATTATATGAAGATAACATTGACTTCGTGGTCATTGAACAAGATTCTTCGGCGATTGAAGGGATCGTGGCTGAAAAATACCTCTTCCTTGAAATGGATGCCACATCGGAAGAAGCTTTAATGGCAGCGGGCATTCTGAGAGCCAAAGGCCTGGTGACGGCGGTCAACTCCGATGCCAACAAATGTATTTATTACGTTGACCGCCAAAGGACTGCAACCGGACATTTTCATATTGGCCAGGGCCTCAGAAGAAAAAAATGAAGCAAAACTGAAAAAAGCCGGCGCAACCAAGGTGGTTTCACCTTATATGATCGGAGCCAGACGAATGGCGCACGTTCTGAAACGACCAACGGTGGTGGACTTTATCGACATCGCCACCATGGGAAATCGGCTCGGGCTTATCATGGAAGAGGCCGAAGTCGGACTAAAATCCGACCTTATCGGGAAAAACCTTATCGAAAGCCGGTTAAGACGGGATTTTGGCATAATTATCGTGGCTATCAAAAAAGCATCCGGTCAGATGATATTCAATCCGGTTCCGTCGGAAACCCTTGAAGCCGCTGATGTCATTGTCGTTCTCGGCAAAACCGAAGATCTAAAACGGGTAAGAGCAATTCTCTGATCAGGATGCTTATACAGAAAAGCTGGCCTTTGCGTTCGGGGCGCCGGTGATTTTGAATGCTGATCTGCGAGCGGTTGACATCAATTTTGCTGATCAGGTGGATTTTTCCATTCAAATGATCACGGCGAACGACTAAGGCAGACTGGATTTCCTGTTTGACATCTGATTCATGGTAATTATAGTCTTTGCCTGATAGGGACCGAATACAGGTAAGGAGTATGGATCAAGGCAATGGCCAAAAATATTGGATTTATATCTACCAGGTTTGCAGGAACCGACGGGGTTACTATGGAAGCCAGCAAGTGGGCCCAGGTATTAAAAAGCGCCGGTCACAATTATTTCTGGTTTGCCGGGCTGTTGGACCGCAATCCGGATCACAGTTTTCTGGTTCCCGAAGCTTTTTTTCAACACGAAAAGAACCGCTGGATCGATAAGCAAATTTTTGGGAAGAAACGACGCGACCCTGCAGTAACAGATGCTATCTACGAGTTAAAGACCTATTTGAAAAAGCGTCTCAATGAATTTATCAAAACATACCATATTGACCTGTTGGTTGCACAAAATGTCATGACCATCCCGATGCACATCCCGCTGGGAATTGCTTTAACCGAACTTATCGCCGAAACCCAGATTCCCACCATCGCCCACCATCATGACTTTTACTGGGAACGGACCCGCTTTTCAGTCAATGCCGTCGGAGATTATCTGCGAATGGCTTTTCCACCAAACCTGCCCAACATCGAACACGTGGTGATTAATTCGACTGCTCAGGAAGAACTGGCCCTGCGCACCGGCATAGCATCGCATATTATTCCCAATGTGCTGGATTTTGAAAATCCGCCGGATGTAGATAGAGAAAAGACAAAGGACTTCCGTAAAAACATCGGGTTGGAGGCCGAAGATGTTTTTATTTTGCAGCCCACCCGAGTTGTTCAGCGCAAAGGAATCGAACATGCGATTGAACTTGTCCAAGAGTTGGGTGATCCGCGGTATAAGCTGGTTATTTCACACGAAGCAGGGGATGAAGGCTCTGAATACGGTGAATGGCTGAAAGACCAGGCCGGGGATCAGGGAGTGGACATCCGCACGTTGAACCTGCGGATCTCCGACCCCTTGAACCCGGATGTGAATCGCAAGGATCTCTATACCTTGTGGGATGTATATCCCCATTCCGACTTTATCACCTATCCTAGCCTTTACGAAGGCTTCGGCAATGCCTTTCTTGAAGCCGTTTATTTTAAAAAACCGCTGCTCATCAATCGCTACGCCATTTTTGTACGCGATATCGAGCCCAAGCAATTTGATTTAATCGCCATGGACGGCTACCTGACCCGCAAAACAGTGGCAAAAGTCAGAGAAGTGCTGGAATCGCCGGAGCGCAAGCAGAAAATGGTTAACACCAATTTTGAAATCGCCAAAAAATATTTTTCCTATGACAGACTGCGCAGATGGCTCAATTTGCTTTTGACGAATTTCTTCGGATCAGAGGTGTAGCTTCGAACATTTCAGATTCAGGATTCGCAATTCTGTCAACCAGAGACTAGAGAGAAGAAGATGGTAGAAGGCGGCCAGTATCGAGAAACGAGTTGCAGGCATCAAGTATCCAGCATCGCGCTTCCAGCATCGAACCCCCGGCCCTTCATCATTCCCATCTTCATTCCCCATGCCGGCTGCCCCCATCAATGCGTCTTTTGCAATCAGGTTTCGATTACGGGCGCAAAACATAAGATGGCCACCCCGGCTGAGCTCCGCGCTCAGATTCAAGACTTTTTAAGATATAAAAAAGAAGACAGGAAATCCGTCGAGGTTGCCTTTTTTGGCGGTAACTTCCTGGGATTAAAAAGTGAAGAAATTAAATCATTGCTTGATTCGGCCGCTGAATTTGTTAGGGATGACCACGTGGACGGCATCCGGTTTTCCACACGCCCCGATACCATTAACGAGCGGTCTCTGGATATCATAAAGGAATATCCGGTTTCAACGGTGGAGCTCGGTGTCCAGTCGATGGATGATCATGTACTGGCAATGGCAGGCCGGGGGCACAGCGTTTTAGATACGGTTCGGGCGGTTGAACAACTCAAAGAGAGAGATTTTAGTATTGGTTTGCAAATGATGGTGGGGCTGCCGGGCGACGATGAAACCGGCGCCCTGACCACAGCCCAAAAGATCGCTGATTTGGCTCCGGACTTCGTTCGAATATATCCGACCGTGGTGATCGCAGACAGCCGCCTCGCCAGATGGTATCAAAGCGGCGACTATACGCCGCTGTCTCTGGAAAAGGGGATTAGCCTGGTAAAGAAAATTTATCTGAACTTCAAAAAGGCGGGCATCGTGGTCATCCGCATGGGGCTGCAGGCATCAGAGGATCTTGAAGATGGAACCACTGTTTTGGCGGGGCCCCATCATCCAGCCTTTGGACACATGGTTCATTGTGAAATCTTCTGGGATATGGCCGTTTCGGCAATCGAGTCCGCCAACTGCATCAAAGAATCACTTACCGTTTTGGTCAATCCGCGCAGCATTTCCAAAATGCGGGGTTTGAATAATTCTAATATCAAAAAGCTAAAAGAACGATTTCACTTCCAATCAATCGAGGTTGTGCCGGATTCTTCACTTGCGGCTGAGGAATTGATGGTTGGGTAGACCTAACCGTTCAGGGTTCAAGGGCATAAGCGCTA
Organism: uncultured Desulfobacterales bacterium; assembly: GCA_945787595.1. The sequence continues at coordinate 29,473 of CALZJV010000023.1, forward strand.
AGTTGTTTAGTAAACATTCACGGGTTACATTTATGCCGTACAGGATTGTTTCGAAAGATGAACGCCGAACATCGAACGTCCAACATTGACCATCGAATAATGATGTCGCTGCGCTCCGCAATTTTATTTCATTGTTAACCCTAAATCTGTTAACGCTAACTCGGCTAAAAATTTATCAATCCTCTTCTTCAGGCAATCTCACTACCAGAACGGGCTTTGTGGATCGCCGCAATACCCGCCGCGCGGTGCTTCCCATCATGACGTCCGCCAGGGTTCCGTGTCCGTGGGTTCCCATCACGATCAGGTCGCAGTTTTTTTCTTCGCAATACTTTAAAATCTCCTCAACCGGATTGCCCCTGACGACAATGATGTCATCGGTGACAAAACCCTCGCCGAGGACGTTTTTGTCTAAAATATCCGGAATTTCGGACAATACATGGATAAAGGTGATGGATGCTTTGTAAAGATCGGCCAGGCTGACCGCGTAGGCAAACGCATAACGTGCATTTTCGGATAGATCGGTTGCATAAAGAATTTTTTTAACGTCTACTTTTGGAAGATCCATTTTTCGGCCTCTTGTATAATAACCTAATTGAAAAAAACGCTCAATTAGGGGGTTAATTGTTACTAGTTATTCGTTATTCGTTATCAGTTATACGTTATTAAAATTTGATTATATCTTCATTTTATCATTTAATTGATCGATGAAAAAAGTGCCGATTTTATTCCCCTTAAACTATTTCACCCATAACAAATAACTAATAACTTTCAATCAGCTTGCCGGCGCTTTTTTAGAGTCCTTTTTAAAATAATTCATCCAAATTCCGCTCAAAATCCAGGAGTATGCATACGTACCAAATAAAATAAGCACAAATGCTTTGATGATGTCCCAGCCGCTGCCGTTCAATGAGAATCCCGGGACATAACCGAACAAAAAGGGCCCCAGATACAGGAACTTGGCAAATTTAAAGGCGGCAAAGGCGGTGCGCCACATGTTGGCCTTGGCAATGGTGCGGCAAAGGCGGCAATACATACCGGCGGTGTAATATTGGAATCCTGTGACAACCAGTAGACGATCATATGGGCGGCGATCTCGTTAACCCCCAGGTGTATCAGGGCCGGCACCGCAACGACCGCTGTAATCAAATAGGCGGCGGTTACCGGCACCCCCATTCCCAGGACCAGGGAAGCGAGGGCAATCAGAAAGATGGTGGCCACCAGCCTGAAGTCGATGCCGAAAAACACAGCACCGCTGGCAAGCTCGATAACAATATCGGCAAAAGTCAATACCAGTCCGCTATAGGTCAGCACGCCGATAATAATACCGATAACCCCTACGGTGGCGCCTATTTTGAGACTGTTTTCAGTGCCGGCCCGGGAAGCTTCGATGAATCTTTTGGGGGTAATGCGTGTATCCGTTCTGAACCAGCTAATGATAATGCAGGTGACTATCCGTTCTGAACCAGCTAATGATAATGCAGGTGACAATGCCCAGAATGGCGGAATAACCCGGGGAGAAGCCGTAAAGCATCAGAATGGTGATCACAACCAGCGGCATGATGTAGTACCACTCGGTCTTCAGAATTTGCATGGCGCTGTGCTCGCTTTTTTCGCCCTTGATATTATACTTCTTGGCCTCGTAGTGCACCATGATAAAAACACTGAAGACATACATAATGGCAGGAAATATGGCCACCAGCATAATCTTTGAATAGGGTACGCCCGTCAGTTCGGCCATGATAAAGCCGCCGGCACCCATGATGGGGGGCATAAACATCCCGGAAATGGAGGCGGCCGGTTCGATACCGCCGGCAATATGGGGTCTGAAGCCGGCTTTTTTCATCATGGGAATCGTGAAGGCGCCGGTGGAAACCGTGTTGGCGATGGCGCTGCCTGAAATAGAGCCGAAAAGGCCGCTGGCGATCACCGAAACCTTGGCGGGGCCGCCGATTCTGTGACCAACAGCCGCCAGCGGAAAATCGATGAAAAATCTTTGAGCACCGGATTTTTCTAAAAAAGCACCGAAAAGGACAAACAAAATCACATAGGTCGCCAAAACATTGGCCATGATGCCGAACACGCCATCGCTCTTGTAGAAAATGCTGGTACACAATCCCGGAAAGGTGTCGCCTGCATGGGAAAAAAGATCGGGCACATATTCGCCATAGACCCCGTACAGCAGCAGCACCACCCCCATGACAACGAATACGGTGCCGACGACCCGCCGGGCCAGCTCGATACCGATCAGGACCCCGACGACGGCAACGGCCATATCAAAAGGCGTCTCGGCACCGGTCCGGTAGTTGATGGCCTCAAAATTGAGAATCCAGTACCCGACGGTGAAAATTGAAAGCAATATCAGCAAATAGTCAACGATTCTCATTACCTTATGTTTGGATTTATACATCATAAAGCCGAGAACATAGGTAATAATGACGTAAATCCCCCGGTGATACTGGGTGGATGCCGGTTGTAAGACAGCGGAATAGGAGTAAAAAAGGACCAGAATGACGGATAACACATCAAATACAATTTGTTCAAATTTGTTCATTTTATCGTACACTTTTTCCTCCTATCGCTGTAAAATCCGGCAACGAAAAACCTCTTCCGCCCAAATTTACAATACGAAATGTGAGAGATGGGTTGGACTGGACCACGTCATCCCTTCCAGACCCATATCTCACCTTTTCTTTGAAAGCGGTGTAACCGCTCCACACCTAAAATCGCACAGCGATTTTATTTCAGCATCCCCTTTTCTTTCCAGAATTTTTCGGCGCCGGGATGAAACGGGGTAACGATGTTGGTGGCTCCGGTCTCCAGGCTCATCTTCTTGAAGGTTTTTTTCTGGCCAAGCATGTGCTTGAGCCCCTCATCCGTGTACATAATGGACAACATTTTGTAAACAACATCGGCGGGAACCTTGGAATTGGCCACCCACAGGGCGCTGTCCTGAAAGGAGGGGGCATCATAATCGACGCCCTTGTAAGTGCCGGCCGGAACTGCCAGTTTGGCGAAGTAGGGATACTTTTTATAAAATCCGGAGGCCTCAGCATCGGCATCCAGGTCGAGCAGGGCAATGTCGTTGGTCTGGGCCGCCATGATGACCGCACCGCTCGGAAAAGCGGTGAACAGCCAGAAGGCATCCAGCTGATTGTTGCCGAATGCCGCGGCAGCATCATTGTAACCCATGGCATTGCGCTCGATCTTGTCCCAGACACCCATGTGGCTCCAGGTCTTTAACGCTCTTAATCCCGGAACCGGCCCGAACGACCATCTGACCCGGCGCGCCGTATAACCAGGCGACTGCCAGCACATCTTCATATTTCTTGGGATCATTTTTCATCTGGCCGTTGCGACCCAGCCAGACATGACCGGAATACACCACGCTCATCTGCTGTCTGCCAGCGTTTGTTTTTCTTAAATTTTCGACCGAACCGGCAGAGGTTTGGGCCTTTACAGAAAAACCTTCTTCAGCTTTAATCGGCTTGTAAACCTGTATGCCATTGGCAACCACCTGGAAGGTTCCGCCCGCAGGGCCACCACCGAAAATAACCCTTTTTTTAGCGAATGATTCTGCAGAAAACGCGAAGGTTATCGTTAAAACCGCACAGATACCTATAATTACGATAGAAAATTTGTTTCTCATGTCAATCCTCCTAATGATTTTAATGGGTTAGTTTCTGTCCTAAAATACCGTTTCCTCTGCCTTGAGGGAGAGGGGGTTTTAGGCGGAAGCCAGTTAGCGCATCACCATAAAATTAAGATCAAACGTGTGATCGTGTATGGTATATTGCTTATTTTTTTTCAGATGCATTACGCTTATATTGTTGAACCACCTCCTTCCAAGTCACCTGCTTTATAGCAGGCACGTACGATATTTTGCCGAACCCTATGCCTAATCAGAAATCCGCCAGTAGGAGGGCGGAATGAAATTTGAGTTCGCATGCTCTTGGGGCCAGACACACTCGAATTTGCCATTCATAATCTGCAGAACCTGGGTGGGCAGCCTGTTCTGCCGCTCAAAATTCTCATATGATCTAAACTTCACCGGCCCGAAAGGGGTAATGAGGTCGGTGTTGTCCAGTGCCGTGCGGATACTTTCCGGACCGTACGAATCCGCCCGTTTCAATACATCTGCTGCCACCAGCAGGGCCGAATAGGCTTCGGCGCCATGATAATCTGGTGCGGAGGCATGTTTTTCAGTATATTGATCGTAATATTCTTTTATCCCCGGATACTTCAATTGGGGGGTCCACAGCGTTGCGGTCAAAAGAAGATTGGCGCCAGCTCCGGCTTGGGTGATAAATTTTTGGCTGGTAAAACCTCCGGCACCCCCAACCAGCAAGGAATTCAACTTTGATTCCCTGATCGTTTTGACCAGCAACGTCGCATCCTTGAGGTAGGACACCATATAGATCACATCGGGAGGATCTTTTTTCAAGCGATCAACAATTTGTTTAAAATAGTCTGCGCTGAGCCTTTCTTTGTGATAGGGCTCGATGGCGCGTAAATCAATATCATTCCCGCGGCAAAACCACATCATCCGTAAAGCTCCACTGGTGCCGTAAGGACTGTTTTCGTATACAATGGCCATGGATTTGGGTTTGATCTTACTCAGGAAAAAACTTTCCAGCCCCTCCGTATAACCTTTGGCAGGTGGATTCAGCCGGTAGACGTTTTTCCATTTCCGTTGCGTGATGCGGTCATCGGCAGCCGTGCACACCAGCAAAGGCCGGTCTAACTTATCTGCTATCCTGGCCATGTGTATGGTATTGCTGCTCTGATAGGCTCCCACTATCATAACTGCTCCGGTTTTTTCAACCAGGTCATTAACGGCCTTTTCTCCGGGTTTTGGTTTTCCCTGATCATTGGCATACACTAATTTTAAAGGCCGGCCCTTGATTCCGCCCTCCTTGTTTATAACTTCCAGCGCCATTTCAAATGAATTTTTCATCATGGCAGCATAGGAGTATGCCTCTGAATGCAGTACACCGATAATCAGCGGTTCAGATGCTTTAATTGTTGAAGGTGCAAGAAAATTTACGGCGATTAAGGATACGATGAAAAGGCAAGGCAATAATATTACTTTGTGTTTCATGATCCACCCCCAATCATGACCGGCAAAAGACAATTAAACGAGGATTATTTATAAATGCGGCAAAAACAACCTACCTGGAAGCAAAACAAATGTCAACCAGACTATTTCTGATTTTGTTGTCAGATTTTTTCTTACAGTCGAGGACAGCGCCGACATGGGCGCGTAGAAACTTATTTTAAGTAATCTGTGGTAAAAAATTGAGTTGGGATATTTTTACTATCTTGTAACGAACGAATATTTATAAAATTTTACGATTATAAAAAAGACGAAGCGAAGCGACATCCACCAATATTAAATCTTCAATTTTCAATTCCGGTTCTTTCGGATCAGGGCTCAATCAGCCGGTTTTGGATGGCAAAACGTGACAGCTCGGCGTTGTTTCGCAAATTCAGCTTCTTTAGCAACCGCGATCGGTAAGTATCCACGGTTTTTATACTAATGCTGTAGGCGCTGGCAATTTCACGGTTGGTGTGACCCATGGCCAAGCGACGCAAAACCTGAAGCTCACGCATGGACAGAGAATCCAAGGGGGATTGTTCGCCGGTACCTTTGGCAATCCGCAGTGCCAGGGTTTCCGCTGCGTCATCGGTCAGGTAGCGGCTGCCTTCATGTATTTTACGGATGGCCTTCAAAAGCTGTTCCGGAGCCGATTGTTTGGTCATGTAGCCCATGGCACCGGCCTGGATCGCCCGAACGACATATTGACCTTCCTCATGCATGGTCAAAATAAGGATCGGCAAGTCAGGGCGATGTCCGCGCAGTCGGCTGACAACCTCCAGACCATCCAGCCCCGGCATGGAGATATCGATGACGGCAACATCCGGCGCTGTTTCCCGCACCAGCCGGATGGCTTCTCGGCCGTCGGCTGCTTCTGCAATGACCTCCATATCGCCGCTTTCTTCAACGATGCGGCGCAGCCCGGCCCTGACAATACTGTGGTCATCTGCCAAAAGGACCTTGATCAAATTTGATCTCCCTAGTTCGATTTTCAAAAGTTAAAATGTGGTGCGGCAATACTGAGTGCATAATACGCCATCTGGAGTTATTGGTTATTCGTTATTCGTTATTAGAACTAGCAAGTCGGCCACAATCGAGGTTAAGCCTACCCTACAATTAACCAATAACAACCTAGGTTGAGCGGTTCAAGGTTCACGGTTCCCGGTTAAAGTGCCCTAACTGGTCTCTATTAATAGTAAAAGGCGTCAATCGGGTCGAATTCCATATATCACCCAATGGGTGAAAGAGGCTAATCCAAACAATGGAGTATAAAGATTCGGAAATCAGCATCTTATAACCTTTGAACCCTGAACCCTGAACCTGGAACCAACCACTTTAGGAACAAATAACAATCAACTGGCTTTTGTAGTAAAACCAAATTGTCCTCAAAGTTTTGGGCTTAGACATCCGTCTGGTTCTTACCATCCAGCGGTACTTTAAAATAAACCTGGGTACCGTTTTTCGGCTGAGAATACACTTCTAAGGTACCATTAACGAGAGCGGCCCTTTCGCGCATACCGGCAACCCCCAGGCCTTCAGAGTCTGATAAATCAAGTGAGTTAAAGCCAAGTCCGTCATCAGCGACTTCCAAAGTCAGTATCCCGTTTTGAACCTTAAGCACCACATCGACCCGGCTGGCAAATGCATGACGAGCAACGTTTGTGATTGCTTCCTGGGTAATCCGGTAGGCTGCGGTCGCAACGGTTTCACTCAAAGGAAGAACCTTGTCGTACTCAAACACACAGGTAATTTCGGTGCGTCTTTCAAAATCTGTTGTGTACCAATCCAGTGCATCCACCAAACCCAAATCATCCAGAACCCCCGGACGCAGGCGAAACGCCATACCCCGAACATCCTCGATATTCTTATCGATCAAGCGGCACATTGTCAATGCCCGTTCCGAGGCCTTCGCGTCCGATTTCTTTAACCGCTCCTGCATCCAGACCGAGTCCATTCTCAGGGCGGTAAGCACCTGTCCGAGTTCATCATGCAGCTCGCGAGCAATGGCGGATCGCTCTTTTTCCTGATTGGCCATAATGCCGGCCGAAAGACGTCTGAGTTGATCCTGCGCTTTTTTGAGGGCAGTAATATCGTTGAGAATCCCGCAAACACCACTGATTGCTCCGGATTCATCGTATATGGGGAATTTAACGGAAAGATAGGTATGCAGACCGTCCGTTTGGGGAATGTGTTCATTTTCCTGATATGATTGACTGTTACGAAGCACCTTTAAATCGCTGTCCCGAAATTGATCGGCAACCCCTTTGGGTAGTACATCATAATCGGTCTTGCCTTTGACCGTCTCATTTTTAACTTCAAATAATTCCTCAAAGCGAGAATTGACCAGGCTATAGCGGCCTTCCTTGTCTTTGATGTAAACAACTGCGGGTGTGTATTGGAGAATGCTGTGGATCTCCCGGGATCTATTGCGCACCTGGCGTTCAAGGTCCTGGGAATATCGATCAAGCTCTTCTTTGGCTTGTTTCAAGGCCTCTTCAGCCCGTTTGCGTTCGGTCACGTCAATTGATACAGCCAGGGTTCGAATTATCTTACCGTCTTCGTCACGGTCGGCGATAGCTGATAGAAGAACATCGATGGTTTCCTTGTTTTTTTTGACAAACTGGTAAGGAACATCTTTGATGAAGCCGGTTTTAAAGAATTCTTTAAAAACTTTTTTTTCGGCATAGTGACGTGATTCTTCCGTAAAAAAACTGGTAAGCTGACGGCCGATGGCTTCCTCGCGCCGATAACCCATCACCTCACTCCAGTAATCACTGACGCTGACAATTCGACCGCTAATATCGATCGAATGCAACATGGCCGGGGTATGATGATATAGTCCACGGTAGCGTTCTTCGCTTTCACGCAACGCTTTTTCTGCCAATTGCCTCTTGAAAATCTCGACACTTGCCTTTTTGTAAAGAAAGAAAACCGACAGTCCAATCAGAACACACAATGTCAGAATCAGCGGCCCGGTAATCCGGATCAGCGGATCTGACACTGTTTTGGAAACTGCTTTGAGGCTGCGAAGGTGAATGACTCTCCAGCCCGGATAATTATCCAACTCTATTTGGTGTATCAGATAATCGTTGCCTGAACGGTCAACGACATGTTTTTCACTCAGGGTCCGAATTCCGGTCCAATCCCATGGGCCTTTACCAAATTGAATCGAAGCGGCAATTCGAGATTTCTGATCGGAAGTAAGTTCTCTAAAGGAGTTGTAAAGCCAATTCTTGTGATTGGAAATAAAAATAATGCCCTGGGGATCAGTCACCAGCACAATCTCATCCTTGGCGGTATCCAACTCTTTTTCAGCCAGCTCGACCGAGGCCTTGATGACGACCACTCCTGCAGGCGTGATACGATCTTTCACAAAAACCGGATGGCTATAATAAGCTCCTCGTTTTCCTGACGTGATGCCCAGCGCGAGGTAAGTTGCGGGGTTACCCTGAATCGCCTGCCTAAAATACGGCCGAAAGTCAAAATTATTGCCTACAAAACTATCAGGTGCATGGCGGTTGCTGGAGGCGATGGTGTCACCCTCAGGGCCCATCAGGTAGCAGACCTCCACATTCAAGGTCTTGTTAAAGTGATCGAGAATGCTATTTGCATTTTTCAGGGCAATGTTGTCATCCGCCCGCATCAAGATTTGTGACAGTTCTTTCATGCCTGCCAGAGCCTTAACCGGTTTTATGTTTTCCGACAGAAATGATGAGAGATTTTTCTGAATTGTCCGCACACGCGCGACGGCCTGGCGCTCTGCTTCCCTGAAGGCGGATTTTTTTAAGGCTGAATAATAAAGATACCCGCCGGTCGAAGCAGACAAGAAGGCCAGCAGAGATAAAACCAATAAAATCAGGCGTAATTTCATGCTCAATTCTCTTTATGGTGCATCCGTGCCTAAGTCCATCGATTCGTAAATGCGATAACGCATTTACTCAGACTTCGTCCGAGCTCAGTCGAGGGCCTCAGGACTTGGTGCTGAGTAAGCAATTATATTGGAATGGTCGCTAATTATATGTCTCTGCAATTGCGAATCGAAGCACTAAGTTTTTGAAGCATTGTTGCATCACCTGGGGGGACCGGATCTGAGCTCATGGTAATTAGGATAGTTAAGGCGGCGTTTTAGGAATCTGGTCCCGGTCACTGGTTGCAGGTTTCTGGTCACTGGTTTCGGGATTGTTAAGGAGGAAAACCGATGATAAGATGCTAGATTAAATATTCAATAATCATTCTTCAATCTTCATTCGTCATACCTATATATCTTTCTTGAACAAGTCTTCCACCTCTCTGACTTCATTCGGACGTTTAGTATACTTGGTGGGAACCGTTCCCTCTTTAAAGCATTCGAAAATTACATCTTTTGATTCCGGAACCGGCAGCAGTCCGGTATCGGCATCGATTTTTGCAAACACAATGCCCTCGGGGGCTCGAAAAACCTTCACGGGTTCATTTTCCAGCACCCCTTGCATGAATCCGAGCCAGATCGGACTGGCTGCCCTGGAGCCGGTTTCTCCCTTGCCAAGAGGGGCTTCTTCATCCAAACCAACCCATACGCCCGTGATAAATTGAGGGGTGTAGCCGACAAACCAGGCGTCAAACAGGTTGTTGGTTGTACCGGTTTTACCGGCCACCGGTCGTTTTAGCGCCCGTACCCTCCGACCGGTTCCGTGCTTGACCACACCCTCCAGCAGGCTTGTCATAATATAGGCCGTATTTTTTTCAATAACCTTTTTTCTTTCAGGCGCTATTTCTTCCAAAACATTTCCATGGCGATCGGTCACCTTCAATACAAACACGGGTTCCACCAAGTAGCCCTGATTGGCGAAAACCGAATAGGCCCGGAGAAGTTCGAGAAGGGATATGCCGGAGGACCCGAGTGCGATGGACAAATTCCGGCTCAACTTGGAATCAATACCCAGTTTGGTGGCGTAATCGATGGCATAATCGATACCGATATCCTGCAATATTTTTATGGTGACCAGATTGCGGGACTTGGTCAAGGCCTTGCGAAGCAGGGTCGGGCCATAAAAAGTTTTTTTGTAATTTTTAGGCTTCCAGGTAAAATCACGTTCCTCATCTTTAAAGACGATGGCGGAATCAACGATTACGGTTGC
>CALZJV010000024.1 GCA_945787595.1 uncultured Desulfobacterales bacterium
ATGAGCGGAGAAATATATATGGCTGCAGTCGGCGCACTAGCATACGAAAAAAGACTGCAAATAATTTCAAACAACCTCGCGAATTCCAACACAGTTGGCTATAAACAGGACCACGGCCAGTTTCAAATTTCAGATTTATCTGCTTTTCCGAAAGAATCCACTCAAAATAACGATGAATTGAACACATCGCAGGCTGATCTGTTCTGGAATCAGTTTAATGTATATACCGATCATAGCAGCGGGAGTTTAAAAAATACCGGCAATGATTTAGATCTAGCTCTGGTCGGAAAAGGTTTCTTCTGTGTTCAGACACCAGACGGCACGCATTATACCCGTAAGGGCGATTTTACGCTCAACGCAGATGGTGTCCTCGTTACTCGTAGCGGGTTGCCGGTGTTGGGGGAAGGTGGGGAGATATCGGTAGACAACAAAGAAAATCCCAATCAGCATAAGAAATTTTCAGTGGACGAGGAGGGCAATATAAGCGTGGACGGCAACCAGATAGGCAGCCTTCGACTCGTCGACTTTCCACAACCATACAACCTTACCAAGGTGGGTGAGGCGTTATTCAAACCTTCGGATTCCGGGTTGGGCGAAACCCAGGCCGAAGATGTAAGAGTTAGCCAGGGATTTATCGAACTTTCCAACGTTGACGCCGTCAAAATGATGACGGAAATGATCGAGGTACTGCGCGGCTATGAGTCCTATCAAAAAATAATTCGATCCGTAGATGAAGTCAACTCAAGGGCTATTAACGAAATTGGTAAGATGACTTAAACTGAGCGGTTCAGGGTACCAAGTTTAAAGGTTACAACCGATTGATTATGCTCACAATATTAATCAAAATCTGGAAAAAACATCATGCCTTATAGAGCGGAACGGATGTATAACCAGATAAAGACACGATCTTTTTGATACGTGTTTTCCGGGTTTCTTCAGCCCTGAACTACATAACCTTGATTATAACACCCGGACCCAGACAATCAATTAATAATAGGAGGGTAAATGATACGCAGCTTATGGACTTCAGCAACCGGTATGCAGGCACAGGCATTAAATCTCGATGTCATTTCAAACAACCTGGCCAATGTAAACACCTCGGGATTCAAAAAAAGTCGCGCCGAATTTCAGGATTTATTATATGAAACCATTAAGCCTGCGGGAACTTCTTCCAGCCAGGACACCCAGGTGCCTGCGGGCATTCAACTGGGACATGGTACCCGGCCATCCACTGTGCTGAAAATATTTTCCCAAGGGAATATGGAAAACACCCAGAATGAGCTTGACCTGGCGATCGAAGGCGATGGATTTTTTCAAATAACTCTTCCCAACGGTGAGACGGCCTATACACGGGACGGGGCTTTTAAACTGGACAGTGACGGTCGCATCGTAAATTCCGATGGATTTACCTTGGAACCGGAGATTGCGATTCCCTCGGATGCCTTGTCAATTTCAGTGGGAATGGATGGAACGGTTTCTGTGCTGCAAGCCGGCGATAGCACCCCTAGTGAGGTCGGCACCATTGAATTGGCCCGCTTCGTCAATTCCGCCGGATTGATCAGTATGGGCAAAAATTTATTCATAACATCAGAGGCATCTGGAGATGAAATGATCAGCACTGCCGGAGAAGACGGATTGGGTACCTTGGCCCAGGGATTTCTGGAAATGTCAAATGTCAGTGTTGTGGATGAGATGGTAAATATGATCACTGCTCAGAGAGCATACGAATCGAACAGCAAAGCCATCCAGGCCGCTGATGACATGCTGCAATTGGCCAACAATGTTAAACGATAAAGAATCGAATGAAACCATCAAATTACAAATATCGAGCCCATAGACGCCTGCTTCCGATCATTATTTTTCTGCTGGTATTTATTTCGGGAATAACCTGGGAAGCTGATGCAGCTGATTTGACCCGGATCAGAATTCTACCGAAAGTTCAGATCAATGAAGAGAATATCCTGCTGGGCAGGATCGCCGAGGTCGATGGCGATGATCCGCTCCTGGTTCAAAAATTGAGCAGTATCGTGGTTGCACGGGCACCTCTGCCGGGGAGGTCGCGCACACTGGGACAACAGGCTTTTAAACTTCGCTTGAAACAAAACGGGATCAATTTGTCTAAACTGGTGCTGCATATTCCCGCCAAAGTTGTCGTTACGCGCAATTTTATCGAGGTCAGCCGAGAAAAAATTAAAATGCTGGTATCCGATTATATCCAAAAAAATATATTAAAGGATCATTCTGATGGCAGCATCAAAGATATACAGGTTACAGACAGCCTGCAGCTGCCCAATGGCCGAATAACCTTTAAAGTAGTACCGCCCCGCAACAGAGAATTGTTGGGGCAAATCCCGTTTTCGGTTCATTTTGATGTAAACGGCAAGTTCTACAAACGAGTCTGGGCCACCGCCACGGTGGAAGTGCTGGCTGAAGTAGTGATAACCAAAAAACCAATGGGAAGACATAAACCGATTACTGAAGATGATATCGAGTTGTTAAAAATGGACTTGGCCAATTTGCCATCCGGCGTGGTCACCGACCCGGAAGCGGTTCTCGGAAAGCGAACGAGAAGAGCAATTGGCGCCAAAACCGTACTGAGAAACGATTTGGTAGAATTCCCGCCGCTGGTGAAACGCGGAGACGTGGTGGTCATTATCGCCGAATCCGGCGGGTTGAAAATAACCGCCCTGGGGCAAGTCAAAAAAAAAGGAAGACTCGGTGAGAGCATCCCGGTAATAAATTTTGACTCCAAAAAGATTATTTATGCCCGGGTGCTGGATTCCAGTACGGTGAAGGTTGAATTTTAAACAACAACAGGAGCAGATAAAGCAAAATGAATATAACACCAATTCGTTTAACAACCGCTGTTTTCACCGTAATTCTGATCATCGGAATCGCCGGATGTGCGGGTAGCCGGAACAGTATTCAACCGGCACTACAGAAAATGCAGGCCCAAGAAGAGATGGCACCTCATGCGGCACGCGAACCATCCTTGGGCAATGATGGATCCCTTTGGCAGGTGCGCAGCTCCCTGAACGGAATGTTCATTGATACCAAGGCGCGTAATGTCGGAGATATCGTAACGGTTGAAATTGATGAATCTGCCAAGGCATCAAACAAAGCCAATACTGAAACCGGACGCAACTCAAGCCTTGAAGCCGGCATTGAAAAGTTATTTGGATTAGAAGACTGGTGGCAAAATGTGGTGTTGCCTAAAATCAATGATGATTTGCCCACCATCGATCCTTTCGGGAATCCTTCGGTCAAAGGTAGTATGAAAAGTAACTTTGCAGGTGACGGGGCAACGACTCGAAGCGGCACATTATCGGCCTTTATTACTTGCAGCGTCGTCGATGTCATGCCCAACGGGAATTTGAAAATTGTGGGGACCCGGGAAGTTATGGTTAATAACGAAAACCAGTTAATCATTTTATCAGGGATTATCCGGCCCCGTGACATTTCCGATGAAAATGTCATCATGTCGACCTTCATTTCCAACGCCAAAATTGCATACAGTGGTTCCGGCATCGTGGATGATCGCCAACGTCCGGGATGGCTCGCCAATTTGCTGAATAACGTCTGGCCATTTTAAAGTACTCAAGGTGCTGGATTAAATCACCATGGTTGTTTCAAATTTATTTGATAAAATGAAAGTCACAACTATTATTGCTTGGGTCTTAACCCTAACGGTCTTTTTCTGTTTTAATGGAAAGGCTTTTGGCGTACGAATCAAAGATATTGCGGATATCAAAGGTGTTCGTCAGAATCAACTGGTTGGATACGGACTCATTGTCGGTCTGGATGGAACCGGTGACAGTGCCAGCGCCATATTTACAATCCAATCCATGGCCAGCATGCTGGAGAAGATGGGGGTAACGGTTAAAGCTGAAGACATTCAGGTGGATAATGTTGCTGCTGTCATGGTGACGGCCGATTTGCCGCCGTTTGCACGCACGGGAAGCAGAATCGATGTTCTCGTCAGTTCGATAGGTGATGCTGAAAACCTCCAGGGTGGCACCCTGCTTTTTACGCCATTAAAAGCTGCTGATCAACAGGTGTATGCCGTTGCGCAGGGACCCATCAGCACTGGCGGTTTTGCTGTTGGTGGCGCTTCCGGCTCCGGGGTGCAGAAAAATTTTCCCACGGTGGGAAGGGTTGTTAACGGCGCTTTAATTGAAAAAGAGATTCCCAATAATTTCAATCAGAAACAATCGTTGACCTTAACACTGCATAGTCCCGATTTCACCACTTCGTCCAGGGTGGCCCGGGCCATCAACATCGCCTTTTATGACCAAATTGCCCGGACTCATGATGCTGGTACCATTGAGGTCAAAGTCCCTGAAAAATACGTGGGCAATGTGGTGGCGCTGGTAACGATGATAGAAAGTTTGGGTGTCACACCGGACACGGTATCCAAGGTGATTATCAACGAACGCACCGGAACCGTAATTATGGGTGAAAATGTTAGAATATCAACCGTTGCGATTGCCCACGGGAATTTGAGTATCGAAATCACGGAAGATTCCAGAGTTTCCCAGCCATTGCCTTTTTCTCCGGGAGGCGAAACAGTGGTGACGCCGGATTCAGGAGTTATTGTTCAAGAAGGTAACAATCCGATATTTCTGGTTAATTCTGGCGTTAGTATTGCCACGGTTGTCAAGGCTTTAAATGCGCTGGGCGTTTCCCCACGTGATCTGATTGCCATTTTTCAAGCGCTAAAAGCCGCAGGCGCCCTGCAGGCTGAATTGGAGATTATGTAATGGCTAATAAAGTTCTGCCGGCTTCGCCGGTAATGGTCCCTGTAAATCAAATTTATCAGAATCAAAGGATCGGCAATAGCTTAAAAACCATAAGTAATCATACAACCGATAAAGATGATCCGAGACTTGATGCAGCCTGTGCGGAAATGGAGTCCCTTTTTCTTGCTCACCTTCTCAAGGAGATGCGTGCCACCGTTGAAAAATCCGGCTTTATCGATGGCGGTCAGGCCGAAGAAATTTTTACCTCCCTGCTGGATGTGGAATTATCGAAAAAGATGTCTGCGGCCGGCGGCATCGGCTTATCCGCTATTTTGCTGGAGCAACTGGGTGGAAAGGCGCCAAGAAATGATAACCCAGATTCGGGGCGAATTGAAGAAATCCTTAAAAGAAAACCCTAAAGTTCTTGCTTTTTTCAACCGATAATAAATCCATGGTATTGCGCTTGAAGCAGGAAATCCAAACATGAAAATGGACCAAATGATTAATCAGTTGTTACGTGTTCTTGAACGGGAAAGCGGACTTTACCGGTCCATTTTGACGGTGATTGACAAAGAATGCAAAGCTGCTGTTCGGTCGGACTTAAATGCCTTAACCAAAGCAGGAGAAGAGAAAGAAAGTATTCTGGTGAAGCTTCGGTTAATTGAAGAACAACGAATCCGACTGGTAAGGGAGATGGCGGAAGCTTTGGGGTACCCCCCACGGGATTTCACCATTACCATGATTTCTCAGCTGGTAGGCGAACCATTCGCCGGATGGCTAAGTCAGGCCGGCACTGACCTGACGACTGTGCTGAATACTGTGAAAAAGGCAAATCACCGGAACAAGCAGTTATTTGACCATTCCCTAGAGCTTTTACGGGGTTCATTCAATCTTTTAAGCGAGTTGACGCGATCCGATATGGTCTACTACCGTACGGGCAATATTCAGAAAAACTATCAAACCGGAAAATGTGTGAATGGTGAAATTTAACTGTTGCATATTGTTGATTCAATGCAAATGGGACTGGTAAAACAAAGGAGTCAAAATATACTAGATGGCTAAAAAAAACCAAGAAGTTATCAAGGCATTAAAAAAATTAGCAGAAGACATTGATAACGTCGGTTTAAATGACTCCGACGCCTGGCAGAGAATAAGCGGCGAATTTGAAAATGCTATTATATCTGTGCCGGAAAAGAAGGAAAAGTTGAAGGTCCTTCTTACCCTTGTTTTCCAGGGGTTTGAGCACATGGGCAATCAAACCGCTAATGATCCCCTGGCACTGGTGGATGCCATATGGCAGGGACTTAATGCAGTCGAACAATGCTTAACCGCTCAGCCCGACCATAAAAAGCTAATCGATGAATCCCGGCAGAAACTGGAGGATTTGTTTGAATTGGCTGCAAATGCCAGTGAGGGTGAGTCATCGCTGCAAATCGAAGAGCCAGCTCAACTCGCCATTGAAACTCTGGATGATGCGGCCACCTTTCTCATTCAACTTGAACCCGGCAATGCGGCCGAGTTACTCAATTTGCGAGACTCTTTACTGCGCCTTTCCGGAGGCAATGAAGGCCCGGAGCACGGTCGCGAATGCATTGCCCGGGTAGTCGAGAAAATAGACCAGCTGGATGAAGGTGGCACTACTGCTACGGACGAAACTCTCAACGAGATTGGATTTCTTTTGGAAGAGGCCATGGAAGCGATGGAAACCGACGGCACCACTCCTAAAACACCCGATGCATCTGATACAGAGCCAGATAAAGAAGAGACGGATGATGGCGGCGAAACCAACCATATGCCCGAGGATGTGGATGCGGAGCTCCTCGGCGAGTTTATTGCTGAAGGTAGTGATTTAATTGAAAACGCTGAAGAGGCCCTCTTGACTCTCGAGACCAATCCTGAGGACATAGAATCCGTTGGGACTGTTTTCCGTGCTTTTCACACCGTCAAAGGGACAGCGGCTTTTCTTGAGCTTTCCTTGATTTCAGAACTGGGCCATCACGCGGAATCTCTGCTGAGCCGGGTGCGTGACGGCGATATCCGTTACAGCGGAGGCTATGCGGATTTATCTTTACGAGCCCTTGATATGATCAAGGATCTTATCACGCGGGTTCAGGTTGCATTGACCGGAGATCCGTTGCTAAAACCGAGGGGCTACGACGAATTGGTCAAGGTGTTGGCGAATCCCGAAGCTGCGGGGATTTCAGAGGAAAGCGATGGTGTTGCCGCCCCGAGAGTCGGTGACATGCTGGTGGCACAGAAAAAGCTGGAAAGAGAGAAGGTAGAAGAGGCTGCCGATGCCCATCCCGATGAAAAACTCGGTGTTGCGCTGGTTAAGTCTAATGCGGCCAGTGTAAAGGATGTGGGGCAGGCACTACGTGCTCAAAAACGTATTAAAAGCAGCTCCCCGGTGATGGATTCCTCTGTGCGAGTCAGCACTCAGCGCATGGACCGTTTGATTGACATGGTGGGTGAACTGGTAATTGCCCATTCGATGATTGCTCAGGACAATCTGATAAGTAACAGTGACAACCATGACCTCGCAAAAAAGGTTGCGCATACCAGCAAGATTATACGGGAATTGCAGGATGTCAGCATGTCGATGCGCATGGTGCCACTCAAAGCCACCTTCAACAAAATGGCCCGTCTGGTCAGGGATGTCTCCCGCAAAGTGGGCAAGAATGTCAACTTGGTGACCGAAGGCGAAGACACGGAAATCGATCGTAATCTGGTCAATATAATTAATGACCCTCTGGTTCACATGGTACGCAATGCCGTGGATCACGGCATTGAAATGCCTGAGGAACGTCAACAAACGGGCAAACCAGAATACGGGGATGTCCAATTGTTGGCGTATCATTCGGCCGGTAGCGTGGTGGTTGAGATTCGAGACGATGGCAGAGGCCTCGACCGGGATGTGATACTGGCCAAAGCCCGTGAAAAAGGCTTGATCGGGGCCTCATCTGATAACAATGATCGTTCGCTGAGTGACCGTGAGATCTTCAATATGATTTTTGCCCCTGGATTTTCCACCGCCCAGGTTGTCACCGATGTTTCGGGACGGGGGGTCGGGATGGATGTCGTTAAAAAAAACATTGAATCGCTTCGCGGCCAGGTGGAAATTAAATCCGAGCTTGGCCGGGGCAGCGTTTTTAGAATGAGTCTTCCCCTCACTCTGGCAATCATCGACGGAATGGTTGTTCGGGTGGGATGTGAAACTTATGTCATTCCGACGATATCGATTGTTCGTTCAATTAATCCGGTTGCCGGAGATTTGTCAACAGTGCTCCAGCATGGAGAGATGCTGACACTTAAAGATGGTCTTATTCCTTTATATAGGATGGCCCATCTCTATCATATTGAAGATGCAAAGGATGATCCCGATGATACAGTGATTGTCATCGTGGAGGATGAAGAACGACGTGCCGGGCTGGTCATTGATGAACTCATCGGCCGGCAGCAAGTCGTGATTAAGTCCCTGGGGGAGACCATGAAGGATATCCCCGGAATATCCGGCGGCGCTATTATGCCCGATGGTCGTGTCGGTTTGATTATTGATGTTGGCGGGCTGGTTAGATTAGCAAGTTGCGGACAGGACGGGGAAGTCCGTGAAGAGCTGGAAACAGGTTCCGATCAGAGTTTAGCTGCGTAATAGGGTAGCGTTGAGATTGACGCAGATCACCTTTTACGAGAGATTCGTTGCCATTCAACCGGATACTGATACTTAGTCCCCGATGTTGATTATTTGTTTCTCATAGTAAAGGACATTCATGAATTTGATGACCATGCAACTGAGCCAAGACCAATTTAAAAAAATCTGTGAGATCGTCTATGGGGCTTGCGGCATCAACTTAAAGAAAGGTAAGGAAGCCCTGGTACGGGCACGTCTTATGAAACGCTTGCGGACCATGAAGGTTGCCAGCGTAAATGAGTATCTGAATTACATTGAAAGCAAGGAAGGAAGCCAAGAGCTGGCGTTTTTCATCGATGTAATGACCACCAACAAAACCAGCTTTTTCCGGGAATCAGAACACTTTAACTATTTGCGGGATCGAATTTTGCCTGAGCTGAAAGACCACAGACTGCGTTTCTGGAGTGCCGCCTGTTCATCCGGGGAGGAACCTTATACCCTGGCCATGTGGCTAAAGGAGCATATGCCGAGTATTGACTCGAAAGATTTGCTGATCCTGGCAACGGATATATCAAGACGGATGCTGGAGAAGGCTCGTATCGCTGTGTATCCCCAGGAAACGCTGCAGAATCTACCTTCACCGCAATATAAAAAATATTTCTCCAAGTTGAACGGTCAGCATTCTGGCAGCTTTCAAGTGATCAATGATGTTCGTAAGCTGGTTCGACTTTCATGGCTAAACTTACTGGAATCATGGCCCATGAAGGGTCCATTTAACGTAATTTTCTGCCGTAATGTAATGATATATTTTGACAGACCTACCCAGCAGACACTGATCAATCGCTTCTGGGAGTTGCTGGAACCGGGCGGTTATCTATTTGTCGGTCACTCAGAAGGTTTGTCGGCTATTAAACATAAATTTCGGTACATGCGACCGGCTACTTATCGTAAGTAAACCTGAATACAGGTCTGGATTGAAATAGATGAAATACGTAGTTGCAGTAGGAGATATGAAAATCGGTCAGGAAGTCGATATGGTTGTGACCCATGCACTTGGAAGCTGCTTGGGGTTAATGGTTTATGATCCGATCGCCAAGGTCGGCGGGCTGCTGCATGCGATGCTGCCGCTGTCGAAAATTAATCCGGACAAGGCAAAGACCAATCCCTATATGTTCGTCGATACGGGCGTGCCAACTTTATTTAAGGCTTTATATGAAATCGGCGGGCAGAAATCCCGAATGGTTATAAAAGCAGCAGGATGTGGGAATCCATTGGGAAAAAATGAAATGTTTAAGATCGGCGAGCGTAACTATACGGTCCTTAAAAAGTTGCTCTGGAAGAATAACGTCCTGTTGGAAGCCGAAGACGTCGGCGGTACAATCAGTCGTACGGTTTATCTTGATTTGGCAACCGGACAGACCGTAATCAGCAGCGGTGGCAAGAAGGCCGAGTTATGAAGCATCGGGCGTTGATAGAAATTATGTCAAAGCTTATAACATCTCCCGGGATGCCGGTTACTACTGAAGAGATGCACAAAACGCATGAAAATCCGGATATTTCCGTAGATGAAGTTGCCCGGTGGGCAGTGAATTATCGAATAGGTCGATTCTTCATTGATAAAATCATCGGTAGCTGTATAAGAGGATAACCAAATGTCGTTACATCAAAAAAATATCACATCGCTGGTAAAATCATTTCCCAGCATGCCGGGGGCTGCAGTAAAACTGCTTGTCTTAATGGATGATCCAGATATAAACGTGTCGCAAATTGAAGCCATCCTGGGACAAGATCCGGGTCTTATGGCCAATATATTGAAACTGGCCAACTCGGCCTATTTCGGTATGCCCTCCAAAGTCGGTTCGATAAAACAGGCGGTTGTCCTTTTGGGCTTAAAACGCTTGATGCAAATAGTAATAGCCTCTTGTGTCAGTGCAATTATAGACAAACCGGTGGCCGGCTATGATCTTCCCCCCGGTGAATTGTGGCATCATTCCATCGGTGTTAGCGTGGCGGCCGAAGGGCTGATGAAAGAACTTAACATTGAGGCGGCCGAAGAGATTTTTACCGCTGCGCTGCTTCATGACGTCGGCAAACTTGTGGTGGGTGAATTTATAGATAACGACATCAAAAAGATTGAAGCCGCCTTGTCCCAGGGAATATCTTTTGAGACGGCAGAAAATATGGTGCTGGGAACGAATCATGCGGATGTCGGTGCTGAAATACTAACACAATGGTCACTGCCGTCGGTCATTGTCAACGCAGTTCGATGGCACCACTCTCCAGAGTCCGCCGATGGTGCTGAAATGATGCTGGACATCATCCATGTTGCCAATGTGCTATGTCTGATGATTGGCGTCGGCGTCGGTCGCGACGGTCTGCAATACTGTCCTTCAGAGGCGGTGGTCGAGCGGCTGGGACTTGAGCCATACCATCTTGAAAAGGTCGCCAGTCAGGTATTGCAGTGGGTAAACGAGCTCTCCGATGCATTGGGAGCTGATTGATGAATGGGCTGAATGTCGGGTTGGAGTTAAAGAAAGCTAATCTGGCTCAGGAAACTATGCGGCTTGAATTAAGATATCCTTTGGGGAAATATCAAAGTCGGCCTCAAGGGTTGAATTGGTTAAAAAAGTTAAGGGGTTGAAATTATGGCAGTTAACGTCCTTGTTGTAGATGATAGTGGAGTTATGAGGTCGATGATCGTAAAGACCCTCCGGTTGAGCGGCCTTCAGCTGGGAGAGATCCATCAGGCCGGCGACGGCCAGGAGGGACTTGATTCTCTTGGTGAGCATTGGATTGATCTTGTCATTGTCGATATCAACATGCCGGTAATGAACGGTGAGGAAATGATCGATCGAATGCGTGAGAATTCCGAACATATTGAGACACCCGTTGTGGTTGTATCGACGGAGGGCAGCGAAATCCGGGTGGAGCGACTGCGAGAAAAAGGCGCACGATTCATCCATAAACCGTTCACTCCCGAAATGATTCGTGATACCTTAAAAGACCTCTTAGGAGATGGAGTTTTTAATGGAACAGAAAATTAAAAGCATTTTAGCGCGTGTCACCAGTGAAACATTGGAGAGGTTAGCCTTTTTATTTACATTCAGCGATGACGAGCGAGATATTGACGGTCCAGAGCCAGCGGTTGCCGGCCGGGTTGACTTTAGCGGCTTTTTTGCTGGCTCACTACTGATGAGAATTTCAAGCTCGGGCATACAGGAACTGGCCGTTAACATGCTCGGATTAGATGACGATGACGAGATTTCCGCTGAAGACAAGCAGGATGCATTCAAGGAAATGCTTAATGTGATTTGCGGCAATGCACTGCCGGCTATTGCGGGCAACCAGGTGGAATTTAAAATCGATGCCCCTGAAATTCTATCCGAAACTGCTCCCGCTACTGTACTAAATGAGGCCAATCCCGAATGTATTGTCAGGCTGATGCTAGAAGAGGGATTTTGTGATGTGTATTTTTTCATTGAGGGCCGACTTCCGGAATTCATTTTGGAAAACGAATCCGAAGAGATTCAATGATCGAGATGGAAAAATTGATTAGAGTACTCATTGTAGATGATTCGGCTGTGGTCCGCAAGGTAATGACAGATGAATTGTCTAGATTTAACGATATCGAGATTGTCGGCACGGCTGTGGATCCATATGTGGCTCGCAATAAAATTGTTGAGCTTCGACCTGATGTCATTACCCTGGATTTGGAAATGCCCAGGATGGACGGGCTCTCGTTTCTGGCCAAGCTCATGAAACACTTCCCAATCCCTGTCGTGGTGTTAAGCTCGCTGACACCTAAAAACAGCGAACTGGCACTTAAGGCCCTTGATCTTGGTGCCGTAGAAGTCCTCTGTAAACCTGGCGCGGCGTATTCCACCAAGAATATTTCCCAGCAATTGGTACTTGCTATTCGATCGGCTGCAGTTGCCAAAATCAACCACCATATCGAAACATCCCGACCTGCCGTTAAAGAAGCGCCGACAAACAATCTCTTGGTTCAAACCACCCACAAAATAATTGCAATTGGTGCCTCCACCGGCGGAACCAAAGCGATTGAAGCAGTGCTCAGCGGTCTACCTGTCACTATACCGGGGATCGTGATCGTTCAGCACATGCCGGAACATTTTACAACGTCGTTTGCTCAGCGACTGAATGATATTTGCTCCATGGAAGTTCGAGAAGCCCAAAACAATGATCGAGTGGTGCCCGGAGTCGCCCTGATCGCACCGGGCAATCATCACATGGTTCTCACCCGTGACGGGGGAAATTATTTGGTGAAAATTAAGGAAGGACCACGTGTTCATTACCAACGGCCCAGTGTTGATGTATTGTTCCAATCGGTGGCCAAAAGTGCTGCCCGCAATGTCGTCGGTGTGATACTCACGGGTATGGGAGCTGATGGGGCTAAGGGCATGCTGGCTATGAAAAATAGCGGCGCTTATACCATGGCCCAGGATGAGGCCACCTGTGTGGTCTACGGTATGCCCAAAGAAGCGGTCAAATTCGGGGGCGTCGACAAAATTGTGCCTTTGCCGGGAATGCCCCAGGCGATTATTAATGCGTTAGAGTATGTAACAAATACATCTAAATCTCCAGCAAAGGTGGGTTGATCATGATGGATATTTTCGGTGTTTTTAATATGGGAGCCAAGGCCCTCACGGTGCAACAGAAAGGCATCTATGTTACTGGAAACAACATAGCCAATGTGAACACTCCCGGATATTCGCGACAACGACTGAATATGTCGACTGATGTGCCGGTTAACACCGGGATCGGGCCTGTTGGCAGCGGCGTGACGGCAAATGAAATTGAAAGGGTTTATCAACGTTTCTTGGGGGTCCAGATCAACAACGAAACCCAGAGCCTGGGACAGTGGGAGGCACGCAAAGACTCACTTGAAAGAGTCGAATTAATTTTTAATGAATCCGGCGGATACGGATTGAACCAGGTTATGAGCGAATTCTGGAATGCTTGGCAGGACCTGACCAATAATCCTTCCGGATCGGTTGAACGCACCGTCCTTTTGGCTAAAAGTGAAATGCTGACAGCGACCCTTTCTAAGAACTATGAAGATCTGCAAAAAATCCAGCGAGATATTGATTCAAACCTCAAAGGTGCTGTTGATGAAATAAATCGGTTGTCGGAGAACATCATCGACCTTAACCAGAAGATTATTCAGATGGAATCTGGCGGCCATACGGCAAATGACTACCGGGACCAGCGTGATTTAGTGTTGAATGAACTCTCGGAATTTATCGACATCGACAGCTACGAGGATGCTAACGGCGCCGTTACCATTTCGGTGGGCAGCGGGCAGGTCCTCGTGGAAGGTACACGCTCCTATAAATTGTCGACTCAGCCCGACGCTTCCGGGCATCAAGATATTACCTGGATGGACAGTTCCGGCAACACGGTAATAATAACCAATGATATTTCCAAGGGTAAGCTGAAAGGCTGGCTAGATGCCAGGGATATCGACATCGACAATTCCTTGAATAAGCTGGATACCCTGGCCCAAGACCTAATGACGGAAGTCAACGCCCTTCACGCTGCCGGCTACGGACTTGACGGCTCTACCGGCAATGATTTTTTCGCGGGAGCAGCAACGGCGGCCGGTATTCAAGTTAATCCGCTAATTGCCGGCGATACCAACCTGATTGCCGCAGCGGAAAGCTTTAATTTAGTGCCCGGAGACAAACCGGGAGATAACGGCAATGCTATTGCCATCGCCAACTTGCAGGAAGCACAGATTATGAATGGCAACACGGCTACTTTTGGTGCCTATTATGATTCAATGGTAAGTGATGCTGGCCTTGCGGTTCAACAGGCAACCTCATATTACGATCATCAATCTCAGATGGTGCTTCAGGTGGAAAATTATCGGGAATCGATCTCCGGGGTTTCCATCGATGAAGAGACGGTCAATCTGATCAAATATCAGAATGCCTATCAAGCCGCCGCCAAGTTGATCAATACCGCAGATGAAATGATGGAAACGATATTGAGTATGATTTGATTTTACACAGGAGACTATCATGCGAGTAACCCAGAATATCACCACCAGTAATTTTATCAGTTACATAAATAAACATGCTGAAAATCTACTTAAAACCCAACAGCAGATTGCTTCGCAAAAGCGCATCAATAAAAGTTCCGATGACCCCATCGGCATGGGACAGGTGCTAGGCTACAGAACCAATCTGGCCCTTACCGATCAATACCAAGAAAATATTGAACAGGGAATGACGCGACTTGAATTCAATGAGGTAACCCTGGATTTAGCTTCCGATCTGACCAACACAGCCAGACGGCTGGCTGCTGATTATTCCGGTTCGACACTTTCTGCCGCAACAAGGCAATCCGTTGCTCTTCAGGTAAAAGACTTATATGATCAGGTCATGCAAATGGCCAATTCGAAATTTAACGGGAATTATATTTTTTCCGGACATGCCACCAATACTGCGCCATTTTCTCGCGACGCCAATTATAATGCAACATATAATGGTGATGATGGGGGATTCCGGATCATGGTCTCCGATAACGTGGAGGTCAACATCATTGCCGACGGCCGCAATATTTTTCAAGATGCAGCCAATGGCGGGGTGAATATATTCGATGAATTGAAAAATTTGATCGATGGTTTGGAAAATCCTGATCCTGTGGCTGGTAGTGCTCAAATAGAAGCGGCCGTCAACGTCCTGCAGGACGGTCGTAACCAAATTAACAGCAGAAGATCCGAATACGCACCTGTCCTTTATCGCTTGCAAGCCACAGACGAATACATGACCAATCTGAGGCCTAAAGTGGAAGAGGCTATGGCATCCCTGGAACAGGCCGACATTACAAAAGCCGTGGTAGAATTACAAAATTTAGAACTTGCCTATGAAACTACCATCGCGACGGCGGCCAGAATCATTCAGCCGAGCCTGTTGGATTTTCTGAGATAGGCTGGACAAATGAACAGATACGTCCCTGCAATCCTTTGTTTCCTTTTTTTTGTCTTTATTCTAGCCCATCCGGGCGCCACAGTGACCGGCAAGGATATTTTTAAGCTGAAAAAGGCCGGCGTCAGTGACAAAACCATTCAGCTTATCCTCAAAGAGAAAGTGATAGAGACTGCGGCGTTCAGCGTGGATGATATCGTGAATATGAAGAAGGCCGGTGTGACCGAAAAGACGCTGCGGATATTGATTAAGGAAGGCTCCTTTCTGAGCATCTCCGAACCTATCGTCTACGGCAGGCAAACACGGCCTATCAGACATATCAGCGTTCAGGATATTATTAATCTTAAAAATAATGGGATTAGCGACAGCATCATTATGTCCGTCATAGAGGCAATTAAATCAGGTGATGAGAAGGACCGTGAACGGGCCTGGCGTGTGTTAGATAATATGCGCCTGCGAATCTATGCACCGAGCGGTCGGTAAAGGACGATGCCGTCCATAACTGCAGATATCACGCTATTACGATTGCGATGACCATTGTTTGTCATAAATGCATGCATTATTACATCACCTGGGACCAGTATTTTCCCCATGGATGTCGCGCCATGAATTTCAAAAGTAAACGTATGCCGGCCAAGGAGGTTCGCATGGCGATGCAGGGAAAAGATTGCCTCGCTTTTGAGATGAAAAAACGAAAAGCTCACTATCAGGATCAAGGGATCAGGTATTGGAGGTAGATATCCAACTACCTACCCCCCAGATAAGTCCAGTCCAAATAAGCTGAAATTCATGCCTTTTTGACCTTCCGAACGTCAGGTCGCTCCTTTTACAAAGTAAAATATTCGCAATCAGATGCAAAGCGCCAATTTTTCGACACTGCTCTGCTTTAATACTAACTTCAGCGACCGATCTGAGATCTTTGAATTTCATGGATTGGCGACTTAAAGACTGTGAATTGTCGCTGACAATGTAACTATAAAACTATACCTGGCTTTGGTTTTGGTGGTTCGATCAATGCGCGTTAAAAGAAAAACCCTGTTAGGGGGGGTACCTAACAGGGTCAGTCGGAGGTGGGAATGAAGGAAAGGAGGAAACTTCATTCCTTGTATGCTGTATAATGAAGCAAATTATGTGCCATATAGTTAAGGATAGCAAAGATACAATGCCTATATGCGATTTTAATAAAACCTATAGCTTAAAAATCAATAAATAACAGAATATTATAAAATTTGTCCAAAATAGGACTTTTGTTCAAACTCTTTGATCAGATGAGGGGTATTCATCAACTCCGCTCTCAATTGCGTCAAAATTCCGACACTCATCTATTCTTTTCGTTTCGAAACGCGATTCGAGGAGTGGATCCGACGATATCTGCCAGGCAAAATTCAGATTCGTTTGAAAAGTTTATCAATACTTAATAACAGTCAAGTATTTCTGTCCAATGCCGATATAGGACTTAAAGATGCTGTTTAGAAACAATGTTGATGTCTCTAAAGATTAATTATTATTGGGTTTTAGAATTCACGAGGCGTGAATCCGGAGCATTAAAGTCTGATGTCGGAATTCCCAAAAACATTGTCCGTATCAAAGGCGGCGGCCCTATGTGGAGTGGGGCGTACCACAGTCGGGTATTGGATACGTTCAAGGAAGCTTTATGCCCGCCGGGAAGGCAGGAATTATACAATTCCGGTTGAAGATCTTTTGTTTTTTCTTCTAAACAGCGGCCAGCGAGTTCCCTCCGAGCTGTTTAACGAGAGCACTAACGGACCAATTTTTAGAAGCTTTCAAAATTGCTGGCAACACTGGTCAGACAGTGCCCATGCCCGCAACTGCGGTGACTGTATTGCATTTGAGAAGAAGCTGCATGCTTGCTTCACCGCAAAAGACAGCGGATTATTGAGATGCTCGGAATGTGACCAATGTCGCTATTATTTGGAAACATTTTATCCGAGAATTCAGTTTATTCATCAAATCAATATACCAGCAGCTGTTATTAAAGATTTTCACTTGTGGGGCGGTAATGCTCTTTGCGCTGAGCTATGCGAAGTTCAGCCAAAAGATCTGGTGGGCTTGGGAATCGAAAAAATTGTGCATGCCAGTTCACTTGCGAAAATCATTGAGGCGGTTCGAAAAATGGCCTTGGGAGATTTGGCATTTGAAAAAAGTTGCAGCATTTCCGTACATAGCAGCCGAGGAGGTCGACGAGAGATTCAATTATCAGTCTACCCGCTGCGGGAACCCGACAAGGTCTTTTTGGTGCTGGGGATGCCTAAGAATTTCAATTAAAAACTACCAATTGTATTGCATGAAATTTTATGAAGGAGAATAAATCATGTCAGAATTAAATCAAACAATTGATCAGGCTGTTAAAGCCATGGGCGATAGAGAAGGAAAATATCTCACATTTTCCCTGGCAAATGAGGAATACGGCATCGGGATTTTGAAAATAAAAGAAATCATCGGAATGCTTCCCATTACGTCGGTGCCGCAGACCCCTGAATTTGTCAAAGGGGTGATAAATTTGAGGGGTAAGGTCATTCCCGTTATGGATCTTCGATTAAGATTTGGTATGCCCCCTATCGATTATTCGGAGCGAACCTGTATTATCGTGGTGGAGATCGCTGGTCAGGCGGGAACCATCCAGATCGGTATTGTTGTAGATGCGGTGTCGGAAGTTCTCAACATCAAAAAGGACGAGATCGAAGAGACACCCACATTCGGAACCAAGCTCAACACCGGCTATATTCTGGGTATGGCAAAAATGGAAGGCGGTGTCAAAATATTACTGGACATTGACCAGGTTTTGAGCGGCGATGAGCTTTCATTGCTTTCTGAGGCTGCCTGATTCTTGCAGTGCTGCCTGAAATGAAGTATAGGGTCTCGGAAACAAATAAATCAATCCACCACAGCGGACTTGTTTTTTAATCCGTCTTTGGCGTTGCACCAAAAGGCACATATAGACAATATGCTCCCTTTGGAGCGCCTCGAAGACGAACCTAAATCCGGCGCAATCCTTGCGTATCTAGTTATTTCCGCCACCCATACTTCAAGGCTAATAATTTTATATATTGCGGTTTTTTGATTTCGGATCGGTAATATCGCCTTACCGGGACTGGTGATTCTCATAAGGTATCATATCCATTGTTCTGAATAAATTTGATCATAATAGGCGCATTAAATGCTGTTGAAGCTAAAAAAGAAAGAAAACGATCAGATTAATACTGAAGATCTGGCGGCCCAACTCAGGGACAGCTGTAAGAAAAAAGACTTTTACCTTCTCTCAATTCGGGCATTGCTGCAATTCATAAAGGATTTCTCTCTGGATCTTAAAGAGATCAGCAGTGACGAATTTAAGGAAGAAATCAGCCAGCTGTCAGATAAATTCACCGGTGAAACAAAATTAAAGAAAATTCAGTCTGGATTTGAAAGGGATAAAAAGGGCATTGCCGCTTATATCAGCCTGCAAAAGAAATACTTAATCGACCGAGAAGGTGAATTTAAAGATATTATCGATATCCTAACCAATGCTATGGTGAACTTGGATGTTGAAAATCAGGAATACAATCAGAAAATAATGGAACAAAGCGGGAAAATAGAGCAAATTACTTTTCTGAATGATATTAAAAAGATAAAGCAGGCCCTGATTCTGGAAATTGAACAAATGCGACAAACTGTTAAAAAAAAGCAGTCCAGCGACAATGTAAAACTGAAAGCTCTAGCAAATCAAGTCCATATCTTGAATTCACAATTGGAACAAGCTCATACAGAATCGGCCACCGATAGTTTAACTGGCATTTATAACCGTAAGGCTTTTGACGGCCAAATCGTTGAGCTTGTCGAAAAGAATACCGTTTCCCAATCCCCCTTTTCCTTGTTAATGATGGATATCGATAATTTCAAAAAAATCAACGACACGCATGGCCATCAAACTGGAGACCGCATAATCCTGGCAACTGTCAATAAGTGCCGACAGGCTATACGGGGTGACGATTTCTTCGCACGCTATGGCGGAGAGGAATTTGCTATCATACTTCCAGGTGCGTCCTTGAGAAATGCTGTTAAGAAAGCCAATCATATCTGCAAGTCCGTTGCTTCAACCCGGTATCGCCTGGATGATGACCAGGATGGGCAAACTCTGCACGTAACCATTAGTATCGGTGTTAGCTGCCTTCAGAAAGGCGATACCATGACTTCAGTCATCCAAAGAGCCGATAAAGCGCTTTACGCGGCCAAAGATGCCGGAAAAAATCATGTTTGCTCCGAAAGGGATGTGAAATGATATACAGGAAGATTTTTCCGGAAACCAACTTTGAAGCGGTATTTTATGCCCTGGTTCTTATGAGAGATCAGAAATGACAGGGTTCTATTTTTTAACGAATTGATTTGATGGGAAATTTTATAAAATAAATTTTATGGACTCATTTGCATGAAATTTGCATTAAATTGGTCTTGGTGGTTTTGTTACAGGTACGAGTATATATCGCACTTCAAATATTAATCGGCAGCAGTCGAGCCAGGCTAATCCGGACCAGGAAACTTAAGCTATGAAAATTATGAATAATGAGCAAGTGTTAAAAACTGTTCAGCATGAATCAAAGACCAATGCCCAGCAGTCGGCTGGCAAAGAATTCAGCGCCATCCTAAGAGAGACAGCAGAAAAAACAACACCGGCGGCCTCTGCTCTAGTGCAATCAACTTTTATCAATCCTATGCCGGGTCTTCAACCGGCCTCTTCATCTCCAACGGATCATAAATTTGCTGCTAACAGCATCGAGGATATGATAAATCTACTTGATCGATATCGCGAGAAATTGGCCGACCCCCGGACTACATTAAAACAGATTGATCCGGTCATCAGGAAAATGACCCAGGAAATGGAAAACCTTGCTCCGGTTTTGGATTCGCTACCCGCTGGTGAAGGACTGAGGAAAATTCTTAACCAGACGCTGGTAACCGTATCTTTGGAGATAAGTAAATTTTACCGAGGAGACTATATCTCCGCCTAATCCCTTTCAATGAACCCTGTCCCCACCAGCAGTCGGGAGCGATTTTTAAAAAGGATTCAGGCATACATCGCCAGGATGCCGAGTCTGTCGACGACCGTCATTAAAGTCCTGGAGACTTGCAATGATTCCAGGGCCTCTGCGAATGATCTTCAACGGATCATTTCCCTGGATCCGGTCTTAACCGCCAGGGTATTGAGGCTTATTAATTCCGCTTACTATTCCCCGGGTGTCCCTATTACCTCCCTGACCCGAGCTGTTGTCATGCTGGGGCTGAATACCGTCAAAAATCTGGCCTTGAGCTTTGCAATTATCGAAAATTTAAGAAGTAATGGATCCTTCTCCGTTTTTTCTCCGGATGAATTTTGGACACACAGTCTGTGTGTCGGTGTGATCGCTAAATCACTAGCAGCTTTCATTGGAGATACACGCCACCATCTGGAAGCGTATTTTGTTGCAGGACTATTGCACGATCTGGGCAAAATTCCTCTGAACCGGCAGTTCCCGGAAGATTACCACCGGGCGTGGGAGACAGCAGATAGAGATCAAGATACATTACGTCATAGCGAAATGAAACTTCTCGGTATGGATCATTGTACGGTCGGGTGCATGATTGCAAAAAAATGGCGTTTGGGTACAACGCTGGTCGAAGCCCTGTCATACCATCACAATCCGGATGTCAGCTCCGAAGTTGACCGCGACTTTGTTCTTATTATTTCACTGGCCAATCAATTTGCCAACTATTTGAGCATTGGCAGCGCCGGCGATTGTTTTACCGATAAACAACTGATTGAATACTTAAACGGCAAAGTAGGGGTGGATTGGACGATATTGCATGAATTAGGCGAAACCGTTATGAACGAAATCGGAAAAGCTAAGATTTTTCTAGAGATTACTCAAAAGGGTAGACAATAGAGTTGAATATTTAAGTAATACTTTTGGCTTAAAAAAGAGAATGATTATAAAACTGATACAGCTAAGCAACATCCTCCAATATTCATTTTTTAATATTCTACGGCTAATTTCGGCTTGTCCAGGTGAGGGTTAATAATATGAGATTAAAATTTTGGGGGGTCAGGGGTTCTATTCCCAGTCCAGGATCCGACACAGTCAAATATGGCGGAAACACCTTGTGTCTGGAGCTACGATTTCACAATTCCGAACGACTGATCATCGTTGACGCCGGATCCGGTATGAGAGCCCTGGGAGACAATATCATTTCCCAAAATCCCAAAAATGGTCAAATGCAAGCCGAGATTTTTCTAACTCACACCCATCTCGATCACATTCTCGGTCTTCCTTTTTTTGCCCCAATATACAACCCTCGGACAAAACTGAAAATTTATGGCCCGGTAACCTGCGAAGAGGCCACTCTTAAAGATGTGATCGGTGGCCAATTTTCTTATCGATACTTTCCGGTCCGCCAGAACGAATTGGAGGCCACTATCGAGTATATTGATCTTAAGGAAGAACAATATGATCTTGGGGATGGTATTCAGCTTACGACCAAATATCTGAATCACCCATTGCTCTCTTTAGGCTACCGCATAGAATATGGTGGGAAAACCATTTGTACAGCCTATGATACCGAGCCGTTTTACAATGTTTTCAGCACTGATCCGGCAGATCCATCCTATGACGAACTCCTCGCATCAAATAGATCAGTTGTCTGAAACCTATTGCTCGAGGGAATATGCCGGGAACATGGAAACCTTTTTCGCCCGGGAAGGAATGCAAGTTGAGATTATTTAAAGCACTAAATCTCGGGTGCTGCCTTTTACACTTCGAACAGTCTTCTTTTCTTTAAATAATCTCTCTGCCACTGATAGAAGAGCGTTGTTAATTTTTTCTGCTGATCTTCGGTGATTTCCTTAAATTCAATCGCGCACTCATGCCTTTGGGTCTGCTGATTTATCTGCTGCCTTTTTATCTTGCATTGCTTTATATTTACCTTAGATGGCGCATTATCAATTTTGATGGGAAATATCAGTTCAACGCCTTCAAGCATTTGGGGGGGCTTTTTTTGCAATTCTAATTCCATATTTTTAGTCAAACTAACCAGAACGCCGAGGGTGCCGCCCAAACTGATATTAATGACCAACAGATTATAGCGCGTATCGTTGATATTAAAATAAAGCCTGGTCCCATGGGGTGCTTCCATTCTGAAATGACCCCTTCGCTGATAGCGGTATACGAATTCCGGGAACCTGATCCATATCGTTTTGTGGGAAATCTGGTCGATTCCGGTTTCGAAAGAATAATTAATATTGTCTTTACTGGCAAACTCAAAGCGCATCCGCCAGCCGTCGAGATCATCCGCAGCAATCCGAAAATTCTCATGATATTCGATTAAAAAACAATGCGCTCTTTTCCATTTGCGAATTTTCGCAATATGCGTTAAACGCTCATATTCGCTATTTAATAACTGCATTTTTAGAGGGGTGCTGTCCTGATGCAGCTCTTTGAAAAGTTTTAAAACAGCACTGCCCTGAATTTTCTCGATATTTGCCATATTCTCATACATCGCAAAACAGGTTCTACAATCTGGCTACGCTTTCAGCAAAATCAGGATCATCGATGAGTTTTTTGGCGAAATCCAAATATTTTGCTGTAATGGCCCTAACCGCAAGCTGCAATGCATAGGGTTTGACCGGTTTTTCCAGCAGGTAACTGACGTTGGAGGCCAGACACATATTGACGACATCGACATTGGCATTGCCACTGATGATGATCGCGTCTTCATGGGCGGTAGGATACTTTTTATCGATGGCATCCAAAAAAGAAAATCCACTTAAGCCGCCTAGAAAAACATCAACCACGAAAATCGCAACGCCAATATCTCGGTTCAAACAAAAAGATATTGCTTTGTTAACCTCCGAAAAACTATGCACCTCTCCCCAGGTATAAAAGCCCTCAATCAACTCTGAAAGAATTTCTCCAATACCCGGATCATCATCAAGGACAATGACATCCAATCCATCTGTCATATATACATCCTCCTGCACAGCCCTGTTTTTTTGGGCTGCTGCACGATTGTATTGCACCACCCTCAAATTTAACGGATACTGAGTGGCGCTTGCATAATATTTATGATTTCTCTAATACCCTTTTAATTTTTATGGGAGATATTATACCTTTCAATCTTGCGATATACGGTGGTAACATTCACTCCCAATATTTTTGCGGCTTTAGGTCGATTCCCTCCTGTAGCTTCAAGAACCCGCTTGATATGACGCTTTTCTAGCTCGTCCAATGAGAGAAGTTCCACATTTCTGCGCCGTTCAGGACCTTGATAGGGCATAAGGTTCCGGGTGGAAGCGAGTGTCAGAGTCTTTCCATTTTCCAGCAGAACCGCCGCGGCTATCATGTTTTCAAGCTCTCGCACATTGCCCTGGAAGGAAGACTGCAATAAACCTTCGGCCAGGTCAGGGGCTAGACCCTGGACTTTCTTCTCATTGGCTTTGGCGTGGATATTTAGAAAATGGGTGGCTAGCGGCAAAATGTCATCTTTCCTCTCCCTTAGGGGAGGAATTCTAATGTTATACATGTTTATGCGGTAAAACAGGTCCGCCCGAAAACGCCCTTTAATAATTTCTTCATTGACGTCACGGTTGGTGGCGGCAATGATGCGCACATCAACATTTCTAACCTCTGTGCTGCCCAGGCGATAAAATTGGCGTTCCTCGATGACCCTTAAAAGCTTTGCTTGCAATGATGGATCCAGTTCAGTGATTTCATCCAGGAAAAGAGTGCCCCCGTGAGCAACCTCAAAAAAACCTCTTCTGTCGCTTCCGGCATCAGTATAGGCGCCTTTAGCATGACCGAAAAACTCATCTTCGAATATTGTTTTACTGAATGATGCCATGTTAACGGCGTAAAAAGGTGCTGTGGATCGGTTGCTCAGTCGATGTATGACCCGAGCCAGCATTTCTTTTCCTGTTCCGGATTCGCCATTAATTACTACACTGTAATCCGTGCCGGCGACAGCCTCTACCTGATGAAACACAAGAGCCATGGCTTCATCTTCAGCAACTATGTCGGCAAAAGCCTCGGGATGTTTCAGTTCGGAAAATAATTTTTTCCTGCCGAGCCGCTCAAGTTCGTCCCGCAGCGTATGCTTTTCCAAAATGCGATCAACAAGGGCGATGAGTTTTTCGCTGTTAAGCGGTTTTACCAGATAATCAGATGCTCCCAAACTTATGGCTTTAACAGCAGTGGCAATCTCATCGCTGGCGCTGACGATCACACAATCAGGAGCAGGAAATTCGTCTTTGATTCTTTCGAGAACCTCCATACCGTTTAGATGCGGCATCATGAGGTCCAGTAAAATGAGCTGGAAAGAATGCTTTCGAACCAGCTCTATTGCGTTTCGGCTATCCGACAGCAGTGCTGGTTCAGGCAGACCAGAACTGACCAATGTTGCCTTTATACTCAACAGAAGTCCTTCATCATCGTCTATCACCAGCACCGGTGAGTGTTTGTCGGGAATTGATTCCATGTATAAATGAATAGATGTTGAAGTGAGAAGAACTCACACCTGATATAGGTGTGATAATTACATTTTTTAAGTCCTGATACTACTTATATGTTAAATTGAAATCCAAAAAAAATCAAGGAATACTATTTTTTATGGGAATTTATATGTATAAATTTTAGCAGGTTAAGTTCTAATTTGAAAGAATTAGCGAGGCGAGTTTTTAAATGGCGTATCATCAACGGCTGCGGTTCTTTCAAAAAGCGTTTGGATCGTGGATTTTAGGCTTTCACGCCAGGGTTTTGGGGTTATCCCGAAGTTTTTTTTGATCAGATTGCAGTCGAGAGCCGAAAATTCCGGTCGCCTGGCTTTCGTGGGATAATCAGCGGTGGTAATGGGTTCAACCCGATTAGTTTTAACTTCTCCGCACCGCCGGGCCATTTCAACTATTGCTTCAGCAAATTCGTGCCAGGATACGATTCCCTGCCCACAATAATGGTATGTTCCCCAAGGCACTGCAGATTGCTGCCGCCATTTGTTTGCCAAGGCAATTATAGCTTTTGCCAGCTCCCCAGCACTGGTTGGGGAACCATATTGATCGGACACTACCCGTATATTTTCTTTTGTCGCAGCCAGCTTCAACATGGTCTTTACAAAATTTTGGCCGTGGATTCCATATAGCCAAGAAGTACGAATGATAATATGTTCCTTTATATTCGCTCGAATTTCAATTTCCCCTGCGGCTTTACTGCGGCCGTATACCCCTATCGGTGAGATCGGGTCCGATTCGTGATAGGGAGTTTTTTTTTGACCGTCAAAAACATAATCCGTCGAAACCTGAAACAGGGGGATCTCATTTTTTTTACAAATTTGTGCCAGATTCGTGCAGCCGGTTTTGTTTGTGGCGAATGCGAGAGATTCCTCGATCTCTGCTTGGTCCACTTGAGTGTATGCTGCTGCATTGATCACGCAGGAGGGTTGATGAAGATCAATGAAATTTTTCACCGCTTTATTATCGGCTATATCCATCTGTTGATGTGAAGGGGCCAGGATGTCAAAGTCACATATTTGGCCTTCTTGGAATAATTCGCGGCCGAGCTGGCCGTGGCTGCCGGTGATGAGAATTTTCATGACTTTTTCAATCTAAGGTCTATCAGAAGCGGATATTGTTGATCCTTAACGGAAAGCGTTGGCTCTTTAACCGGCCAGTCAATAGCGATAGCAGGATCCGACCACAAGATTCCGCCTTCATCCTCGGGGCTGTAGTAGTCGGAACATTTGTAAGCAACATGGGCGCTTTCGCTGAGCACGCAAAAACCGTGGGCAAAGCCTCCGGGGATGAAAAGCTGGCGCTTGTTTTCTTTAGACAGCAAGACACCCGACCATTTACCGAAGGTGGGGGATTCGGGTCGAATATCAACTGCCACATCAAAAATTTCTCCGGTAACAACCTGGACCAGTTTGGTCTGGGGTTTGGTGAGCTGGAAATGTAACCCCCGAAGAGTGCCTTGTTTTGAGAACGAAAGATTGTCCTGTACAAAGTTGGCATCCAGGCCGGCCGATTGAAAACGCTCATGATGGTGCGTCTCCAAAAAATAACCACGTTCATCTTCGAATACATTCGGCTCTATTATCCGCAAGCCCTTGAGCGATGTAGGCAAAATATTCATGTGCACTCCGAGTTATCAATTGGCTAAAAATACAGATCATGAATTGATATGCTTAATCCAGTTTGCGATCAATCAGATCCATCAACTCAACAATCTCCCTGTAGGATTTTAATTCAGAGAGCCATTTTTGCTGGATGGCGTCAGTACCCAGGTGGGCGCCCAATATCATGCCCACAATCAAACCTCGGCCGGCCGAATCGCCTCCGGCCATGGCATTTTCAATCAAGCCTTCTTTTAAATTGTCTTCGTACCTGGCGATCAAATGCACTACACAGGGGAAAGCTGCCTCTATTTCGCACATTTGCCCAAAATCCAGCATGGCTTGTCGGGTATCTGATTCAACACTGTGCAGGCCGTCCGTGACCCATTTCGCGTACGGCTCCCGATCAAATCCCTCCTCTAGTGCTTGCTTGATACCTGCGGTGGGTGTTTCACCGTGTAGTACCAGCCAGACGACCCGCCCGAAGAATTCAGCGGTTTCTATAACCATTCGATTGTTATGGGTAAGAGCGGTTTGGGCCTTGGCGGCGGCTATAAAATTCTTTAGGTCATTGCGATAACAAAAGGCCAATGGTGCAATCCGAGAAGCACCAGCGAGATCATCGGAATCAGATCCGGCATCTGTCGGATTTTTTCCGGCTGCAATATTTTCAAGAGTTGTCTTGGTGGCGCCGTCAAAATAGCCCTCGTAGCTTTTAAAGAATTCCTGCCAACGGTTGGAAAAGTGATTAAGATCAAAGCCGGAATTCCCGGCAATGGATTTTAGCAACAGCAGGGTTTGATCGCCGTAATGTGTGAATTCGCCAAGATCCTTAGTGGGGTGGTAGGTCGCTCTGTCCGGTTTAATATATTCTTCCACCCGCCCCCACTTTTTATCAATAACGTTGGTGTTGTATATCCAGTGAACTCCCAGAGAAAGAGCATCGGCAACAAATGACGCCAGAACCATAGCTTTTGCGTTATTGTTCATCAGTTTTCTCCTTTGAAAAAAATAGATTGAGTTAAGGAAAATGAAACTGTTCAAGTAATATTAGACATATTTTCAAGTCTTCAATATCTGAACCCAGGGAAATTTTTTATGTGATTTTCCGACAATGGGAGCCTAATCAATCTAAAATTCTTAGTCAGGAACCGGGAAAGAATCGTATGGTGGGACGTTAGAAGATCCAATGGGGTTAAATCTCAATATCAGCGTGATATTCCGATTGAATCTGGTTCATCATTTCCAGCAGTTCATCCTCTTTAATCACCCCTTTCTGGAGCAGTAATCGGGTTATCGCTTCGAGCTGAATGGTAGTTGAAACCAGAAGTTTTTCAAAGCCGACCATCTTTTTTGTATCGAGGTCTTCAGACACCAGCAGGTCTCTGAACGGCAGCCCTTCCCTGCGATCTTTAACTCTGCGTCTTTCCTGTCCTCTGTAGTCTGATTTTATCCATCTGCGGTTGAAACCGGAACGTCTCTCTATGTGTTTGATATCGACTGTGATTTTGGGGCGTTTCATAAAACGATTTCCATCCTAAGTTTTTGAAAATAATAAGCAATCGATGATTTCTGGAAAGCTTTTCCCAATTATTATAATATATAGCTCCTGGAAGGTCAAAAGATTAAAACACTTGAATATCTCAAGCCCCAGTCTGTTTCCACCGATGATCTCAGGCAGCTCGGATCTTTTCTAGGACTTCGATTTGTCATCCGCAGCTCTTATCCCTTATCCTTCACAGAGTCGGTTGTAAAGTAGAAAGCCGGACACCTACTATCGATTAGATTTTTCTGATTAAGATGAAGACGACGGAAGCAGGCATTTTAAATTTCGGCTTTTTTTGGAAGGGGAATCGTAATGGATATTTTCTTTGGAGTAGCGGCAGGTCAAACCGGCCCGTCATTTGTCAACAGCAGCAAGATGATGTTGCCTTTCTCACGCAATAGGAAATTCCGGAATTCGCTAATCCGGCCATCGAGTTTGACAAGTGGTTCCCCGAGGTGTTGTTTATTGTAGAGCGCAGGAAGTACCTCATTTCATGGATACAGCAATAATTCCATATCAAAGTTTTATTTCCGCGCTTATTCTTTTCGTATTTCTTCCTTGGACTTAGCCCAAAAGATTAAAATGGCTATCGCCAATGTGATGGCAAAAAGATAAGCCGAAAAGACAAGCAAAAAATTAATAATGATTTTCGTCCACATTTCAATAACCTCTATCTGCCTGTAGGCCTTTCAATTATATCGGTATTTTTAGAATTTTCTTTAGTATCCTATCGCTATGAAATGAGATGACTCTAGCATTGATCCATTTGACGGGTTAAATAGGCTAACAGTGAACGCGGCATAAATGTCAGAACTTTATCGAGGATTGAAGGTGTGGTGATCGAGGTCTTTATCGATTTTTTTTCGATAATACGCCAGGTATATGGTTTCAGTTTGCAGCAATTGAATTTAAATCTCAGCGGGCAGGAATTAGTTTACTCAGTTTTGTGGCAAACAAGTTTCATATCGTGAGAATAATTTCATGTTAGATCAAATTCAAAATAGGTGGCACCATCAATCTTCCAAAATTAATTCCAGATAATTTGAAATCTAAATTTCACCAAGAATTAAGAGCTTACGAAATTCCTCATTATTTCTGTGGGGTTGGTTTGGAATTATATTTGAGCATTTTTCCTGTTAGGCACAAGAATTGAAGGGATTGTGGGAATTCTTTCGGAGGAATATTTAAGTTTATAGTTTATCGCGACGGCGATAAGCCAACCCTCGTTTGTCTTCCCGCTGGGGGAGGGCGGACACAAATCTCAAGGATCCAATGTTCTACTGACTCTGGATCTATAAACACCAAATTAAAGGATTATTTTTCATGGTAAGCAAAAACTTATTTAACACCATTCTAACCATTATGGCCCTTTTGGCACTTCTAATCGTTAACCCGGCTTTTGCTGAAGGCAACAAAGAAGGGACCGCCAAATCCAATGAAACTGTGGCTTCGATGCAAAAGATCAACATCAATCAGGCGGATGCGAAAACTTTGACGACCCTGAAAGGAATTGGAAAAGACCGTGCCGTCAAAATAATTGAATACCGGGAACAGAACGGCCCTTTTCAAAAAGTCGAAGATATCATGAAGGTCAAAGGGATTGGCAAAAAGATCTTTGAACAGAACAAAAATGTACTATCTGTATGATGCTGACACCGGGATTTAAATTCTCTCAGAATGTTATGAGAAGGTAATATAGTAACGAAAAAAATGATGGGGCTTGGGGGAAAATGAGATTTCCCCCAAAAGCCTTATCTTTACACTTACTATTTTAACCTCTTAAACCGTATATATTCCGGGTTTAATATTGAAGATTATTAATTTTCATATCTTATTGTTTAAATTGGGGATGGTTTTGGACATAAATTTTGAGGGACAAAAAAACGGTTTAGGATTTTTCCTAAACCGTTGTTTTTTATTGGTAGCGGGGGACGGATTTGAACCATCGACCTTCGGGTTATGAGCCTGCTTTTGCCTTTTTTTACTAAAAAACCATAAACTGTTGATACACAGGCATTCCCTTCAAATTTCAACCACTTAAATTGCTCATTCTGAAAATCGTGTCAGCGAAATAACCGAAATAAACGTAATGGTGTGAAATAAAAATGGCACAATTACGACACACCTATTTAGAACATTTGAACCCTGAACCTGGAACCGATCAGTTTAGGTTTGATCAAAAATCCCTGGCAACTCGAAAACCTACATCTTCATGGCGGTAGTCAGGTAGGTCCCTGCGGCGATTAGCCGATCTTAGGAACGCAGCTGTATTGCTCCACGAACCGCCGCGCAACACTCGGTGTGTGCCTCTATCAGGTCCCTTTGGATCGACCACTAAATCCGAAGGATAATCACCGTACCAGTCCTGACACCACTCCCAGACGTTGCCGTGCATGTCGTATAAACCCCAGGTATTGGGCTGGAAACTTCTAACTTTCACGGGCTTATTGTGATGGTCCCCTTCTGGACAATTTTCTCCAGGATAATGGCCAATACAATTTGCCTGATCTGTCGAAATGCATTCTCCTGTGAAAAATAATGTTTTCGTTCCCGCTCGACATGCATACTCCCATTCAGCCTCGGTAGGTAGACGATACTTGTTCGTCCCCTCCATTTGATTAAGCTTGGCAATGAATTTTTGGGCGTCATTCCAGGAAACTGTTTCAACCGGGCAGTCATCACCGCAGTCTTTAAAATATGATGGATTATTACCCATAACCTTTTTCCATTGCCCTCGGGACACTTCAGTGGTTTGTAGGTAAAACGGTTTGGTTATCTTTACGGGATGTGGTGGTTGCTCATCCTTATGGTATGTTGCCTTGCCTCCATAGCGCTTAACAATCTCTTCGGGGTTAAGCTGGCTTCCCATAATAAAGCTTCCGTCTGGGATAAGCGCGAACTTCATGCCAACGCTGTTTGTAATGGTTTTCTGAGGTGAGATGGGTCCTTTTCGAGCAGCAACTATTTCCTTTTCTATATTCTCAAGTTCAATTTGAATCCGTTCTAAACGATTCTGAAGCTGTTCCAACTGCGATCGCATGCCAATCTTGATTGCTTGTTCACTAAAGCCTTCAACTTGATGGCTTAGTATATTTCTATGCCTGGTAAATTCCTCAATTTGTTCCGGCTTATCAAGCTTTGCGACTGCATTTTCGAGATCCAATGCCAGGCTATCGAGCCTCTTCATTTCCTGCCGAACTTCACTAAATTCTTTTCCCTTGTCGGCAAGTTGATTCTGATTTTGTTCCAAACGATTTTGAAGCTTTTCCAACTGTTATCCCATGCCAGCTTTGCTTGCTTGTTCACTAAAGCCTTCTACTTGATGGCTTATTGTATTTCTCTGCCTGGTAAATTCCTCAATTTGTTCCGCCTTATCAAGAGATTCAATGCCTGTCTATCCAGTTTCTCCATCTCTTGCCGGACTTCCTCTATCTGTTGCTGGGAAAACGGCCACCACGGCAACCACATTCCTTGCTGGGAAAATATCAACCATATCGCTGTTATCAGCATTAGAATGGCAAAGGCATAAACCAATGTCCGAGCTGTGATCTTTTCCCGAAACTTGGAGATAATTAGTGGAGAGGGTCTTGGTTTAGTAGGTGCTTTTGCATCAGGTTCAGGCTTAGAGGGCTTAACCTTAACAGATTCTGGCTTAACCGGTTTTGACTCAGTGGGTCTTAGGGCTGGCTTTTCAGGAATTGAAGTCGGCTGAATAGGACCAACTTTGTACCATTTGCTAATAAACTCTCCTACTTCTACTTTTTTCTGGATTAGTTGGTTGAGAAGATCATCATATACTCTAAGTTCCCCAGAAATTTGCTTCGTGGAGTTTTGCCACTTCGTGAAATTATAAGATCACCGCGAACTCCAACAGCCCATTTCATAGGCTCCTGGGGACCTTCTTCCAAAACTTTATTATGGACGTATCCATAGAGATCATCCATAGTAATGAGACCATCGTTATTTTGATCGGCATCTCCCTTGCGAATTCCCTCGATAACATGCTTGGAAAATAATCCGTACTGATCGGTTTCCTTTTCTTGGGCCACTTGAATTTCAGTTGAGCCCGTCAGAATGTAAATCCCGCGTCCACCTGAGATATGCTGTAATTGTTCTTGCACGCCACCTCGTAGAAGAGCCTTTTCCACCGCTCCACTATAGCAACAGTCAAGCAAAAGCACAGATTTTTTTGAAGTAGCAACGTCTATGAAATTTCGGATACTCTCCACAGGAATAGATGTTGATTCCAAGGCATCTAATTCTGTGTCAACAGTGGCAAGATGAAGCCGTCCGGCCAAATCCAACTTCCCATGCCCAGAGTAAAATATGAGGACCAAATCGTCCTTTTGTGCTTGCCTAAGGATTTGGTTAATATTTTTTAGCACTTCGTAGTGCGGCTGATTCTTTAGAACGATGGTTTCCGCAAAATCACCACGATCTTTAGACGATAGAACTTCATGAAGTCCATCTACGTCGTTTTCGGGACAGCGCAAATCTTCCAGCTTTGGTTCATCTGGAAAATGACTGCTTGCGATGAGAATCCCAAAACGTCGCTCATTCATGCTTATTCCCCGATAAAATCATTGGCCATCTGAATGGTTTGATCGATCTGGTCTTTATTCAATTGTTCTGCCTTGATTTTTAATTGCTGGCCGTCTTTGCGCTTAAACTCCAATACCAAAGAGGGTTTTCTCTCAATGTAAGACTTTATTACATTAAAAAGGGCGACAACTGTACCACTGCTAAGAGCGGCGAGGATGATTGTACCTAAAGTTATGGGGTCTCCCTTGCTTCCAGATTCACCAGTTTCTTCTGGTAAAGTCGCTTTAGCCTCGGTTTCATCGTTTAAAGTTTTGGAAAGCTCACGGGTTAATACTTGAAGGTCTTCATCGGAAAGGTCTGTGGCGGCTAATTGAAGGGTCGAATCCATGGTAAGGCTCCTTAGGACATGCGGTTGAATAAATGCTAAGTTTTCAAGTTTATTGAACTATTTTTTAGTCGGAGGCACCGAACTCAGAATACGAATTATTGTAGCTGGATTACAGTGAAAGAAAATTTTAAACTTGAGCACAGAAAGCAATATCAACTGTAAGCTACTGGATTTTTTCAAGAGTTTCAAGGATTTTTTATCGATTCTAATATAATTTCATTAACTTACCATCAATCCCATGGGCCAGCAACAATCAGCTGTGGGTTCCTCTGAATTCTTGTCATTGGCATCAGGTTTGGACACAATATTCTAACTTTTATTTATAGGAAATAATGTCCATTTCAAAATATCGGGTTCAATCAGACCTATTTAAGGTCAGATCCGCTCAAAGCCACCTTTCCTGATACAGCCTCCTCTGAAAAATCAAATCCAACATTTCCCTTGCCTTTCTTTTCCTATCCAGCTAATTTATTTGAAAATCTTACCTAAAATCAGGAGCAATTGCTATGGCCAACCCAGAACATCTCAAAATCCTGAAACAAGGCGTTGAGGTTTGGAATAAGTGGCGTGAGGAAAATCCTGACACCAAAGTTGACCTCAGGGAAGCGGATCTGAGTGGCGGGCACTTCAGCGGTATCAACTTTTTTGCTGCTGACCTCAGTGAAGCTAAGCTCATTGGAGCAAACCTCAGCAATGCACAGCTCAGTAAGGCGCACCTGAGAGGCTCGAACCTCGCGAGAGCTAACCTCAGAGACGCTTATCTTTGTAATGCAAAACTCAGTAAAGCGGACCTAAATAACGCGAAACTAATGAACACCAGCTTTATTAATCAGTGGGACGATGAGCCAGCTACTCTTAGCGGAGCAAATCTCACATCAGCTGATTTGAGGAATGCGGATCTGACGAAGGCGAATTTAAGTGGGGCAAACTTTACCAATGCAAATCTACGGCATGCGAAACTTTCCCATGCCAGCTGCATTGATCCGTGGGAAACCAAGCCCACCGATTTTAGCGGGGCAAACCTCAGCGGTGCAGATCTCAGTGAAATGAACCTCCGCAAGGCAAACTTACGAGAAGCTGAATTGGTAAAGGCCAACTTACACGAAGCCAATCTCGAAGAGGCAGTTTTAGTAGAAGTAAATCTTGAACGAGCTGATCTTTGTAGATCCAATCTTTATAGGGCGGATTTGAGCAACGCTATCGCCAAATCAGCAAATTTTCAAGGAGCCCAGCTGGCGAAAACCGTTTTTACAAATGCAAACCTTGAAGGATCTTATTTATATGGGAGTTCCGCATGGGAATTAGAACTGGAGGGAGCAAACCAG
Source organism: uncultured Desulfobacterales bacterium (assembly GCA_945787595.1). The sequence continues at coordinate 34,246 of CALZJV010000024.1, forward strand.
ACCAACTTAATTATAACCGAAAAAGGAAAGCCAGTAATCAGTGTTGACAATTTGGAAGTCGCCCAGTTCATTTATTTGCTTCTTAATAATGAAAAAATCCGACATGTCATTGATACGATTACATCCAAAGTCGTATTGATTTTAGGTCGCTTCACCAAACCGCGCAAAGCCGTACTCGATGCAATCCGAAACGAGCTTCGGCAACACGACTATGTACCCGTCCTTTTTGATTTTGACAAACCTACCAGTAGGGATATCCATGAGACGGTTGGTACGCTTGCACGTATGGCTCGTTTCGTAATAGCTGACATCACCAATCCAAGGAGCATTCCCCAGGAGTTAGTTTCAATTGTTGAGCAACTTCCATCATTGCCGGTTCAACCATTGCTAAAACATGGTAGCAAACCTTGGGGAATGTATGACCACATCAAAAGGTATCCTTGGGTTCTTGAAATTCACAAGTATCGCGATCTCAAGGCCTTGCTTGGTTCTTTAAGAGAAAGGGTAATTGCTCCGGCCGAGGAAAAATGGAATGAACTAAATCAGAAAGGGTAGGGCCTCAATTTGAACATAATGTATCCAGTATTCGCCACTGGAACCGCCAAAATCCACCTTGCCTGAAACAGCTCCCCCAAAATCCCTAATCCAACATTTCCCTTGCCTTTCCCCTTATATCTGTTTTATTTATTTGAAAATCCCACCAGAAAAAGGAGCATTTCCCATGGCCAACCCAGAACACCTCAAAATTCTGAAACAAGGCGTCGAAGCATTGAATAAATGGCGTGAGGAGAATCCTGATATAAAACCCAATCTCATCGAAGCAGAACTCATCGAAACGAACCTCAACGGAGCGAGCCTCAACCAAGCGGAACTCAGCCTGGCGAATTTCATTGGAGCGAAGCTCATCAAAGCGAACCTCAACAATGCGGACCTCATTGGAGCGGATTTCCGTGGAGCGGACCTCAGCGGAGCGAATCTCCGCGGTGTGAATCTCAGCGAAGCAGAGCTCCGCGTAAGTAATCTTAGCGGAGCGGATCTCACCGGCGCAGACCTTTACGGAGTGAACCTCTACCAGGCAAACCTCACCGAAGCGGATCTCACCGGCGTGAACCTCACCGGAGCGAAGATCATCGAAACGAATCTCACCGGCGCGAACCTTACCAAAGCGAACCTTGAGAGGTCTCAATTAATCCAGACAATCCTTAGTCAAACCTACCTCACAGGCTGTAATATCTTTGGAATTTCTGCGTGGGGATTAGAACTGGATGGAACAAATCAAACCAACTTAATTATCACTCCACGCGATGAGCCTATGATCACCGTTGATAATTTAGAAGTTGCACAGTTCGTTTATTTGCTGCTTCACAATGAAAAAATTAGGAACGTAATCGACACTATTGGCGAGAAGGGGGTCCTGATACTTGGACGATTCACTAAAGAAAGGAAAGATGTGCTTGATGCGATCCGGGACCGTCTCCGTGAACTTGGATTTGTCCCTATGATGTTCGATTTCGAGAAACCCACTCAGCGAGACTTCACAGAAACGATCAAGACGCTTGCCGGACTGAGCAGGTTTATTATTGCCGATATCACCAATCCGAAATCAAGCCCATTGGAACTGCAAGCGACAATGCCGGATTACATGATCCCGTTCGTCCCAATTATCCAAGAGGACGAGGAGCCGTTTTCAATGTTCCAGGATTTACAGCATAAATACGGTGAATGGGTTCTTGATGTGTTGAGGTATGATTCTGCTGATAGCCTGCTCAAGGTTCTGGATAAAGCAGTCGTCAAACCTGC
>CALZJV010000025.1 GCA_945787595.1 uncultured Desulfobacterales bacterium
GGCAAACGGTAAAGATTACATTGCCGTCATACAGGCACTTGCCGCAGAAGATTCAGAAAACGGCGTCCGATGGCTTCAGGGGATTGTAGACGACATCACGGCGAATGCGCAACGAATCGTACCGTCGCTTGCGTAGTCCAGCTTTCATGGTAATGAATTACTTAGCATCATAAAAACGATAAACTAAAGGGACTTTTATGGGAACGTTATTTGGTACAGACGGTATTCGCGGGGTGGCCAATGAATACCCGATGACAGCCGAGATGGCAGTACGTGTCGGCAGGGCGGTTGCCACGGTTTTTAACGACCACAGGGGCAAGCCGAAAATAATTATCGGCCGGGACACCCGATTGTCCGGACAAATGCTGGAGTCTGCGATGGTTGCCGGTATCTGTTCGGCCGGAGGTGATGCATATCTGACCGGTGTACTTCCCACTCCTGGGGTTGCCTTTACGGCATCCGCCGCTAAAGCCCAAGCGGGGGTTGTGATTTCGGCCTCTCACAATCCCTTTTATGACAATGGGATAAAGCTCTTTAAAGGAAACGGATACAAGCTTTCCGATGAAAAAGAAACTGAAATCGAGAGATTAGTATTGGATGACACTATCGCCGAGCAGTCTCTAACAGTGCGAGAAACAGGCGCGGTAATCATCCGAAATGGTGCCTCCAAGAAATATATCGGCTTTCTTAAAAGTACCTTACCGGCAGATCTTTCGCTAAAAGGCTTAAAGATTGTACTGGATTGCGCCAATGGTGCAACTTTTCGGACAGCTCCGCAATTGTTTTCTGATCTCGGTGCCGAGGTGGCAGCTATAGGTGTTGATCCGGACGGTAAAAATATCAATCACCATTGTGGTTCCGAACATCCTGCGGGCCTGATTCAAATGGTTTTGGAAACCAGGGCCGATATCGGACTGGCATTGGATGGCGATGGTGATCGGCTGATAGCCGTGGATGAAAAAGGTCAAATTTTATCCGGCGACCAGATCCTGTTGATTTGCACCTTTTTATTGAAGCATCAGGGGCGTTTAAAAAACCAATGCGTCGTCAGCACGGTAATGAGTAATATGGGGCTGGGCGTTGCGCTTAAAAAAATGGGCATTCGTCATGAAAAGTCAAAAGTCGGTGACCGTTACGTGATGGAAAAAATGCATGTCTGCGGAGCGGTGATTGGCGGTGAGGATTCAGGCCACATGATATTCGCCGATCACCACACCACCGGCGACGGCAGCTTAACGGGTCTGAAGCTGATCGAAGCCTTACAGACGAAAAACAAGCCCCTTTCGGAGCTAAGCAGGATGATGTCCCCCTATCCCCAAGTTTTGATCAATGTAGAGGTTCACAGCAAGCCGGACATTGATTCCGTGCCGGAGGTTGTCGATGTCATTAAATCGGCAGAATCCGAATTGGGGGACAGGGGCAGGGTGCTCGTACGTTATTCCGGTACCCAACCCATCTGCCGGATTATGGTGGAAGGCCCCAGTGAAAGCGATACTCAAAGATATTGTCAACAAATATCTGATATAATTAATAAAAAAATTGGTATCTGACGGTGGGGGAGATGGAGAATTGGGGAACCGGGGAAATTAAATCACTTTCTCCCCGGTTCACCAGTTGACTTATTACTCGCGACCGCCAAGAATTCTCAGCAGCATCAGAAAGAGGTTGATAAAATCCAGATATAATTTCAGCGCGCCTAAGATCGCGCCTTTTCTGACCACGGCGGCCTCCACTCCATCCGGCTGAGTCACGGCCATGGTCTTAAGGTGCTGGGTATCATAGGCCGTCAGTCCCACAAAAACGATGACGCCGATGTAGCTGATGATCATGCTCATTGCAGAACTGCGGAAAAACATATTAACCACCGAGGCAATGATGATGCCGATCAATCCCATGGTCAGAAAGCCGCCCATGGAGGTCAAATCCCGTTTGGTGGTCCATCCGTAAAGACTGACGGCAACAAAGGTAGCCGCACAGATAAAAAATGTTGAAGTAATGGATGAAGCAGTATACACCAGAAAGATAAAAGACAAGGTGGCACCATTCAGCGCGGAATAAAGAATGAAAAGTGCTGTGGCAGTTGATGCCTGCATTTTTTGAACCCTTGCGCTGATGGTAAAAACCAGGGCAAGTTCCGCGATAATCAAGCCGAAAAACAAAATTTTGTTGCCGAAAATCAGTTGAATTAAACTAGGCGTGTTGGCGACATAAAGAGCCACCAGGCCGGTAAGTCCCAAACCGATGGCCATCCAGTTATAGACGCTGCGAATAAACGCATTGACCTGAGTTTGGACTTGAGTCTGCTTAAGGGGTACGGATTCCATTGTTTCCTCCTGTATTATATTAAATGATTAAATGGCTTTATTTATACTGTTAAATATAACACAATCATCGTTTTTTTCAAGATCAAGTCGAATTCTAACTGATATGAAACCGGAACAAATCTACCAGGAGCTTAGAGATCTGGCAGAAAAGTTTGAGATCACCGTTTCCGAACAAAACCTTCGCATACCAGGCATCAAGGTGAAAAGCGGGTTGTGCAAAGTCAAGGGTAAGAATCTGTTTGTCATGGATAAACACAAATCCATCAACAGAAAAATTGACATTCTGGCGTCTCAGCTGGCAGAATTCCCGCATGAGGACTTTTATATCATTCCGGCAATTCGTGAAATATTGGAAAAGAGGGGCATTCAAGCCATGAAAACGCAGAGATTCCCTGAGCCAATCAAAAAGTTTACATAATATATCTTATCAGACGTTGTAAATATTTCAATTATGTTCAGTGAGAACCAACTCATGCATTACAATGAAGCCGAAGGACGGAAAAATATTTTTACGGTTTCCGAACTCAACGCGAATATTAAAAATTTAATTGAAGAAAACTTCCCCTTTGTCTGGATTTTTGGAGAAATTTCAAATTTCCGCATCCCGGCTTCAGGCCATTTTTATTTCACATTAAGAGATGACGCATCCCAAATTAGCAGCGTGATGTTCCGAGGACAGCAACGAAATCTGAAATTTGAGCCCGCGGACGGGCTAAATGTCACCGGTATGGGCCGGCTCAGTGTCTATGAACCCCGCGGTACCTATCAAGTTATCCTGGAATATCTGGAACCTTCAGGTGCCGGAGCTCTGCAATTTGCTTTTGAAAAGCTTAAAAAATATCTTGCCGCCGAAGGCTGTTTTGATGAAGATCATAAAAAACCTTTGCCATTTTTACCAAATAAAATCAGTCTGATAACCTCACCATCCGGTGCGGTTGTCCATGACATCCTGCACATAATCAACCGGCGCTTTCCCAATATGTCCATTCAGATCATTCCGGTTAAAGTCCAAGGTGAAGGTGCAGCCGAGCAAATTGTTGCCGCTTTGGAATGGCTGAATTTTGCTAAAGACACTGATGTGGCTATTTTAGCCCGGGGCGGCGGATCCCTGGAAGATTTACAGGCTTTCAATTCGGAGCCTGTCGCCAGGGCAATTTTTGCGTCCGAAATTCCAATCATTTCAGCAGTTGGTCATGAAACCGATTACACGATTTCCGATTTTGTGGCCGACCTGCGCGCACCCACACCATCTGCAGCCGCCGAACTGGTTGTTCCGAAGAAATCCGAACTTGAACAGCGATGTAAAGACATCCATCTACTTTTAAATATTAGAATAAATAATTATTTCAAATATTTAAAAAATAATCTGAATGAACAATCCAACCGGCTGGTCAATCCCAGACGAAAACTTGAAGATTCCTACCTGAAAGTAGACGATCTCACAACACGTTTAAACCGGGTTCTGTCCCATCGAATCCTGCGCGAACGTAAAAACCACGACTTTTGGGATGACAGGCTTCACGCCAATCGCCCGATTGATTTAATTAAAAATATTAAAATACAACTTGAACAAAACCATAACAACCTAATAAAATCATTTGAGATATACAATAAAATAAATAAAATAAAGATTCGAGAACTATCGGCAAAACTGAAGGCCCTTAGCCCCATGGCTGTCCTGAAGCGGGGATACAGTATTACCCGTACCATCCCCGGTAACACCGTCGTAAAAGACTCTGCGACGGTGTCGTTGAATCAGGATCTGGAAGTCTTGGTGGCCCGAGGCCGGTTATTTTGTCGTGTAAAAGGAAAATCAACCAATGGCTAAAAAAACCTTTGAGACGGCTATGAAACAACTTGAGCAAATTGTTCAAAACCTGGAAACCGATGATATGCCCCTGGAAAAGGCAATTAAAACATTCGAAGAAGGGATTAAAATTTCAAAATATTGTTCTGAAAAGTTGGACGAATCTGAAAAAAGAATTACACTATTGATGCAGGATTCCAGTGGGAAAAAGGTATCTGAGATACCTTTTGCAGCTGAAAATGGGATCTCCGAGAAAAACGATGACAATTGATGAAACCTATTGATGGGTTATGTTTGATCTAAATGCTTACATAAAAAATAAAAATCAGCAAATTACCGTTGCACTTGAGAAAATATTGCATGATTCACAACCTTCCGAACCGATTGCCGAAGCCATGAAATATTCACTGATGGCCGACGGCAAACGGATTCGTCCTGTTTTATGCCTTGCAGCAACCGAAGCCATGGGCGGAAAAGCGCAGGCTGTATTGCCGGCGGCTTGTGCCCTGGAAATTATCCACACCTACTCCCTCATTCACGATGATTTACCCGCCATGGACAATGACGATCTACGCCGCGGAAAACCCACCTGTCACGTCGCCTTCGACGAAGCTACCGCTATTCTGGCGGGGGATGCATTGCTGACGCTTGCCTTTCAGGTCCTTTCGTCGGTTCAATTTAGCGATGAAAATCATGCTTCCGGTTGGCTGAAGGTCATTCATATCATTTCTACCGCTGCCGGTTATCAGGGCATGATCCGGGGACAGATGCTGGACATGGCTTCCGAAGGGCAGCATCTTACGGTTGAAGAACTTAAGTCCATGCACGCCTTAAAAACAGGGGCACTTATCGAGGCCTCTTTGCTATGCGGCGCATTGCTGGCAAATGCCCGAAAAAGCCAAATGGAAATCCTGAAAATTTACGCGGGCAAAATCGGGCTTGCATTTCAGGTTACAGACGATATCTTGAATGTTGAAGGCAACCCGAAAGTAATGGGCAAGGCTGTGGGTACTGACGAATTACGTGAAAAAAACACCTACCCTGCCCTTCTGGGCCTCGAAGCATCAAGACAATTTGCTGAAAATCTTGTGAAGGATGCATTGCAGTCGCTTGAATTTTTTGATAAAAAGGCCGAGCCACTGCGTGCATTGGCAACCTATATCATTGAAAGAAAACGGTAATACTAAAAATGGAGTTCGATTGCGTTGAGCCTTTTAGAAAAGATCAATACACCTGCTGACTTAAAGAAGCTTTCAAGGAAACAACTTCCGGACCTGGCTCAAGAAATTCGTAAAGTCATTGTTGAAGTCGTATCGAAAAACGGCGGACATCTGGCCTCAAGTCTTGGTTCGGTTGAATTGACCATTGCTATCCATTATGTCTTTGACACTCCGAATGATAAGCTCATCTGGGATGTCGGGCACCAAGCCTATGCCCATAAATTATTGACGGGCAGGCACGATCAATTCCATTCTCTTCGTCAGTACAAGGGCATATCCGGCTTTACGCGCATGAAAGAGAGTCCCTATGACACATTTTCCACCGGGCACAGCTCCACCTCCATATCGGCAGGCCTGGGAATAGCCCATGCCAAGCATTTAAAGAAAGAGAAATCAAAAGTGATTGCCGTTATCGGCGATGGGTCCATGACGGCCGGCATTGCCTTCGAGGGACTCAATCAGGCCGGTGATAAATTTAAAAATACCCAACTCATCGTGATCTTAAATGACAACGACATGTCTATATCCCACAATGTCGGCGCCCTATCCTCCTTCTTAAGCCGAAAGTTTTCTTCCAAGAGACTCCAGGAAGCCAGAAAAGATTTTGGGGTCTTTCTAAAATCTTTGCCTAAAATCGGAGACGAAATTTATCAAATTGCTAAACGAACCGAGGAATCTTTTAAAACCTTCACCACACCGGGTATGTTGTTTGAAGCTTTCGATTTCGAATACTTTGGCCCCATCAACGGGCATAGATTAAATCATCTGATTGATATTCTGAATAACGTAAAATACCTGAATGAACCGGTTCTGCTTCATGTCACCACTCAAAAAGGCAAGGGATATCCTCCTGCAGAAAAAAACCCGGTCTATTTTCATGGATGCGGTTGTTTTGAAATAGAAACCGGGATTTGCACTGATCCCAAGAATCCTGTTCCGTCATACACGGAGTTTTTTGGCCAATCCATGGTCCAGATGGCGAAACAAGACAAGCGCATCGTTGCAGTAACTGCTGCCATGCCTGAAGGAACAGGGTTGGCCGAATTTGCACGCAGATATCCTGATCGATTTTTCGATGTTGGAATTGCCGAACAACACGGCGTTACCTTTGCGGCCGGCCTGGCCACTGAAGGATTGAAACCGGTCATCGCTATCTATTCTACATTTCTGCAACGGGCCTATGATCAGGTTTTGCATGATGTGTGTCTGGAGCGACTGCCTGTAATTTTTGCTATAGATCGAGGGGGCATTGTCGGCGAAGATGGATCTACCCATCACGGGCTTTTTGACTTGTCCTACCTCAGGAGTCTGCCCAATATGGTGGTGATGGCTCCCGCAGACGAAAATGAATTGTGCCGCATGCTTGCCACGGCGCTGAGCTATGACGGCCCCATTGCCTTTCGCTATCCCCGTGGAACAGCGACCGGCGTTCCATTGGACGAAAAAATACGACCATTGCCCATCGGACAAGCGAAAGTTCTGGAAGAAGGCAAGGATGTTCTGATTCTAGCAATCGGCAGGCCGGTCGGCGACGCTCTGGAAGCCCGCACAATTCTAATGGAACAAGGTATTTCCGCTGCTGTCGTCAACTGTAGGTTCGTCAAACCTTTGGATGTGGATTTGATTTGCGCTCTATCCGAAAAAATCCCGCGAATCATCACTGTTGAAGAAAATGTACGCCAGGGCGGATTCGGCAGCGCAATACTCGAAACATTGAGTGAACGCGATATCACTGGTTTTCACATCGAGCGTATTGGTATCGCGGATGTCTTTGTCGAACATGGACCTCAAAAAATTCTGAGATCCGAGTATGGCATTGACGTTCCGGATATTGTGAAGGCGGCCAAGCATTTGATCAAGGTTGCTTGAACTTAAATTGAAGGATTGTTATTAGACCTCGTCACGCCCTTTCCTCAAAAATAACGAATCCAAGAAATGAACCAGAAGCCCAAAACCGGGAATTATTTGACTTGGCGACAAACAGAAAAAGACTCGACTTGCTGATCGCTGAGAGACGCATGGCCCCAAGCCGACAGCGAGCCCGCGCCATGATAATGGCCGGTAAAATCTTGGTCAATAACCAGCCAGTGGACAAAGCGGGATTTTTGGTTTCGGCAACCGACAGCATCGTGCTGAAGGAAAAAGATATTCCCTATGTCAGCCGGGGTGGCATAAAACTTGAAGGTGCCTTGAAGGCCTTAGATTTGATAGTGGAAGGCTGTATCTGCCTGGATGTCGGCGCCTCCACCGGAGGCTTTACCGATTGCCTGCTGCAACATGGAGCCTCTCGCGTTTATGCAGTCGATGTCGGCTACGGCCAACTGGCCTGGAAATTGAGACAGGATCCGCGGGTAGTGGTTATCGAGCGCACCAATATTCGGCACCTGTCGGCCGAAGTCATCGCCGAGCCGGTTGATCTGGTGACCATCGATGTGTCTTTTATTTCCTTAAAGATTGTCGTCCCTGCCGTCACGGCTTTGGTAGGTAGAGATGCCCGGATTCTGGCACTGATAAAGCCACAATTTGAAGTCGGCAAGAACCAGGTCGGGAAAGGCGGAGTGGTCAGGGATGCGACGCTTCACAAGGGTGTGATCGAAACCTTATCTGCATTTTTTCAAGCCGAGGGTTTAGTATTGGGGAGGATTTTACCGTCACCAATTCTTGGCCCGAAAGGAAATCGTGAATATTTTATTTTACTGGGACAACAGCCGGATTTGACCTGATTTTGGGCTTGCTTTTTTTTAGTTTAGCAGTTAAGGATGTTAGTTTAAAAATTGCCATACGCAGTAAAAATCAAAAAGGGATTAATAAGGAGAGGAGCTTAAATGAGCGAAAAAATTGAAAGTTTAAGAAACATTGCTCTGGTCGCCCATTCCGGAGCCGGGAAAACTTCTCTTGCGGAAGCCATGTTGTATGACAGTGGAACCATCAAGCGACTGGGACGGGTGGAAGACGGCAACACAGCCATGGATTTTGAGCCAGAAGAACTTAAAAGAACGTCGAGCATCAGCTCCGGTTTTCATCAATATAACTGGAAGAAGCATACCACCAACCTCATCGATACTCCCGGTGATCAAAATTTTTTTTCTGATACCCGCAGTTGTCTTCAAGCGGCCGATGGTGTTGTCGTGGTCATCGATGCGGTCGATGGGATAAAAGTTCAAACCGAGCAAGCCTGGGATTTTGCTGCAGAATTCGATCAACCGCTTGTAATTTTTATCAATAAACTCGACAGAGAAAGAGCTGACTTTTCCCGTGCCTTTCAAGACGCCGGTGAAATCTTTAAACCCAAACCGATTATCCTTCAGCTTCCCATCGGTAGGGAAGCCGAATTTAAAGGCGTTGTCGACTTGATCAGCGGCCAGGCCTTTGAGTATGATGAAAACGGCAAAGCACGGAAAATCGATATCCCGGCAGATATGCAGGAATCGGTTGACAGCGAGACAGAAAATCTAATTGAAAATATTGCCGAAGCCGATGATGAACTGGTCGAGCGTTATCTGGAAGGAGAAGCGCTCACCCAGCAGGAATTGGCGGAAGCCCTGAGGAAAGGTACTCTGGCCCGCATATTTGTTCCTGTTGTGTGTGGATCCGCCACCCGCAATATCGGCATCGATCTTTTCATGGATTTGATCGTCGATGCCCTGCCCTCTCCCATTGATCGAAGTGCGAAGACGGGTGTAGATCCTACCAATGGAAAAGAAGTTGAACGAACGCCGGATCCGGAGGCACCTTTTTCCGGATTTGTGATCAAAACCATCGCAGACCCCTATGCCGGGCGCTTGACTATTTTCAAGGTGGTTTCCGGAACACTCGGTACGGACGGCACATTCTATAATGCAAATAAAGAAACAAAAGAACGCTTCAATCAATTATTAACCATCACCGGCAAGGAACAAAAACCTGCAGCCGGGGCCGGACCCGGCTCCATAGTTGCTGTTGCAAAACTTAAAGAAACCGTTACCGGCGACACCCTTTGTGATGATTCCGCAAAGATCGTCTATAAATGTTCCGAACCCCTTCCCTCATTGATTTCGTTTGCCGTTGAAGCTAAGTCCAAGGGAGACGAGGATAAGATTTTTATTTCAATGTCCAAATTGCTGGAAGAGGATCCGGCCTTAAAATTGGATCGAATTTCCGAAACAAAAGAAATCCTTTTATCCGGTTTGGGTCAGATTCATGTCGAGACCGCCATCGAGAAGCTTAAAAGAAAATTTAACGTCGAGGCCATACTGAAAACTCCGAAAGTTCCCTATAGAGAAACCATAAAAAAGAAAGTCAGAGTTCAGGGAAAACACAAAAAGCAAACCGGTGGGCATGGTCAGTATGGCGACTGCTGGATCCAGATGGAACCTCTGCCACGAGGACAGGGATTCGAGTTTGTCGACGCCATCGTCGGCGGCGTCATTCCCAAAACGTATATTCCCGCTGTTGAAAAAGGCATCATTGAATCCTCTAAGAAAGGCGTTCTGGCTGGCTTTCCCTGTGTCGACTTCAAGGCGACCCTCGACTACGGATCTTTTCATGCCGTCGACTCATCTGAAATGGCTTTTAAAGTCGCGGGTTCTCTGGCTTATAAAAAGGCCTGTGAAGAAGCGCAACCCGTTTTGCTGGAACCGGTCATGAGTGTGACGATCACAACCCCGGAAGATTTTATGGGAGATATTATGGGTGACCTCAACAGCCGGCGCGGTAAAGTTCTTGGAATGGACAATGCCGGTAGGAATCAAGTCATCAAGGCCAATGTGCCCATGGCGGAGTTCCTGACCTATGCACCGGATCTCAGATCCATGACGGGCGGCCGTGGGATATATTACATGGAATTTTCACACTATGATGAAGTGCCTGCCCAGATCGCAGAAAAAATCGTGGAAGAGATAAATAAAAGCAAAGCCTGAAAACAAATACATAAGTTGCCTAAAATCCAAAATGCCTAAGGTTAAGGTATTCTACCCGTTATAACTTTAGGCATTTATTTTATTCTCTCACTCATAACTCCAAAACTCATGGATGCAATTCTTTGCCGGTGCATAGCCGGCATAAAAGGCATCCCATTTCGTGGAGAAAACCATTCTATTCTTCCATTTTATTTTTTGGGAAAGGGGACATGAGGCCAAGTGAAAACGTCTGGAGTTTTGATTTCCGATGTACCGGCCCTGCTCTTCTTTCCAGTTGTGCCACAGTCCCTTTCGGAATTTCATTGCTTCCTGTTGTGTTTTCATCAAGCGTTTATCGTATTTCACGTTGGGTCTGCGGTGCAGATAATAAGCCAACCCATTTTCCAGCAACCGTGAGTTTAAAAAGGAACCATCCTCCAAAAAAATATATGCCAGCAATCGTCCGTATCGATCGCGACGTTCCTCGTCGAATTCAAGGCCAATCTTTTGGGACAAAACCAGTTTTTTATTAAAAGATCTGGCCTTATGGCCATAGGGCTGCGCCTTTTGATTTTCATGGTCGATTTCAGGAGCATTGATACCGATGTATCGCACCCGCCAACCGTTGGTCAAAACAATCGTATCCCCGTCGTTCACCCATTTTACCGTATACCACGTCTGTGCAGACGAATATCCTGCAGCCGCAATAAAGAAGAACATAACCGGCAAGATCAAGCCTAGGTGTTTAACCCGAATCATATTCACTTTTCAATCATCAATGGATATCGCAATGCTTGGCAGCCTGTTCATCCAGCATTCCTGAAAGTCCACCGCGCTCAGATGCGGTAAATCCCAGGGATTTTTGCCAAACTTCATCATCTTCCATGCAAAAATAAATAAATGCGCGGGGCGCATGGGCGCGAATGCAGGCGATGATTTTTTGATATATCTCGATTCTTAAGGGTTTAAAGTATCGCTTTTTCCCATCGAGGCCCGTGATAAATTCTCCATAGATAATGTTGGAGTTAGGAAAACGTTTCTGAATAAGCGTCTTTAGTGCCGGTATAAAGCGAAATGTGCCCAGGCTGATCCAGACAATACTATCTGGTGAAACGTTAGAAAATATCTGTTTGACAACATGTTCGTAGTCTGCTTGGCAGCCATCATAAATCACAATAGGATCGAAGTGGAAAGCCAGTGGATAGCCCCAGGATTCACATTTGGCTGCTGCTTTTAACCTTGCCGAAAGAGATGCCGTTTGTCGTTCTTCCTCAGCAATAATCCGGGGAGAGTTGACCGACCAGGATATGATGGTTTTGCGATTGTGTGATAGGAATTCAAGTCTGTCAATGGCCGTCGTTTTGGTTTTCAGTTCCAGTACGGCGGATTTTTGTGCTGCAAAAGCCGGAACCAGTCGATTTGAAAGATCGGTCCACAATTCCCAGATTAAACTATCTGTATATTCACCGGTCCCCAGTCGCCGTATTTTGTTCCCAGTAAAAATCGCTTTCAGTTCCGTAAAAAGATCATTATGATTGACGAAATACTGAAGTACGGGTGGATGAAAATAGGACTGCAGGATGCAGTAAGTGCAGTCCATGTGGCAGAAAGTCCCGATGTGCAAAATTTGATAACCGCAGCATGTATATGAACGGGTGCCCGGGCAACTTTTGATGAATGCGCCTTTGTTATAGGTAAGAAATAGCACTGTTTTACCCTTTTTGACGGGATCGGTGCCGGCCGAAACCCTATCGTAAACCTCCTGGGGGTGCGAAACGATTTCGGTCGGCAAGTTCAGGCGCTGTGAGATGGCACTTACTTGGGGGAAATCAGCAATCTTTCGATCGACATAGAGTTTTTCAATGGCCATGGGCATCATACCCGTATCGAAAATTCAATGCCCATGCCAGGGCAGAAAAGTGTTAGGTTGAAGACCTTGAATATTTAACGAATCTGGACGGATAGGCTTGATCATGCGTGAAATATGAAGTTTTTGACTTTATCAGTTTTAACCGAATTAATCAAACTTTCTGAGCACAGCTTTCAGATAGAGAGATGTTGGGGTCAACGGGTTATTCCGCGGGCAAATATTTCGAAGGCCACATCAAGGGTTTGCTTCAAGAAGTCTTTTTCGTTATCAATCATGCGTTTGCTTTCTTCCCATAGAATAACACCGGTGAACAGGGACCATACAATATCGGCAATGGCGGTGGGAGGGTGGCTGGCAAAAATATCTTGACCGGTATCATCTTTAAATATTTCGGCCAGAATGGCAAGTGAATTGCGAGATAGTTCCGTGATGTTTTCGAGTAGCGGCGATGATAAGTTTTTAATAGTTTCACTGGATTGGAGATGAAACATATTGATCAGTATCATGGGGTCAAACTGGTAAACATCGAACAGGGCTTCCTTGATGGCTGCAACTTTTTGGCGGGGTTCAATATCTTTTTCTTTTTTGACATCTTCCAGCCTGATGTTTAGATATTGCAGTATTCGTAGAGACAGCGAGGCGTAAAGTTCATCTTTATTTTTAAAATAGAGGTAGAGCGTTCCGGGACTTAGCTCAGCTTCCCTGGCAATATCTTCCATGGTGGATTTGGAATACCCTTTTTCAGAAAATACCCGCTTGGCAGCCACGATGATCTGTTGGCGTCTTCTTTCACGTTCTCTTTGTTTTCTTTCCTGTATTCCCATAATCTTATGAAGTAAATTTATTTGATATTTTTAACTATAATTGATAGATGATCTTTGTCAAGTAATAATTATTCAATTTATTAGGAATTGATATATTATTATTGAGCGCAGAACCCGCAGTCGGATAAGCTGCCGGCTGCTTAAATCCGGTTGTACAAAAGTAAGCATCTTAAACCTGAATCATTGATCAAATTAAAATAGAATTACGCCATCCCTCTATTTCAGGTTTGGGAATTTTGACTACCATTAGGAAGGCAGGGCTATAAAGACCCCAAGCCCTTGAATTCGACTTGCACTGCCTGATCCGAATGGTGATCTTAGCAGCCCAGTATTTTTTTGAAATCGGGTTGTTGAATTATTGTATTCAATCTGGTTTGAAGGGTTTTGAGGTGCTCAAGATTGGTAAACGTCATATTCAACCCATAGATAGCGGCCTCAAATTCCTTGGGAGGGATTAATTTGATGTTATTGCCCAGGTTAAGATTTTTACGATGAATCTCAAAATTTTTTTCAAACTCGGCAATTCTCGGATATCTGCGTTCCCGCAAATAAGAGCGTAATTTGCGACTTTTTTGGCCGCGATCAAGATCCCGCTGAGTCATAATTTCAATGAAGTGTTTGTCTTCCATTACATCTTGCGCAGAAAGACCCTCCCGTCGTGCGATTTCTTTGACCAAGGTAACAATTTCTTTTTGTTTGTTGAGCCCTATTTTTAACTGATAAAATAGCCGAGTAAAGGCAATTGCGATGTCAGCTTCCAGCGATTCCAGTTCATTGGCCATCGCGAGTGAAATGGTTTCGGCCAGGATACTGCTCTGGATAGATCTCGGAAGAAGACTGAGGCTTTTGATTTTGTCGATGATCGATGGATTATCGGGTAATCCGAGGCTTGATGCCGATTCTGCCAACTGCCGGATGTCGGTAATAAATAATGAAAGTTTCTGGAGACAGCGGGATGTTTCTATGAGATTCAGAGATCTTTGGAGTGCATTTTCGGCAATAGCCAGGCGCAGACAATCGAGAGTACTTATATCCGGTTTCAGGATGCGTGCGGTGATTTCCTTCCAATTCAGTTTCAGGCAGGCCGTGATACGGCGAAAACCGCAGACAATGATAAAGGCGGAATCCTTTTTGATCAGCAAAGGCGGCGTTATGAGGCCATCGTGCTGAATGGATTCCATTAGATCGTTGACATCTGTCCGGGTAGTTATGCGAAATGTATCATCGTGCAGGTTTATCCCGGACAGGGTTATGGATTGAAAATGAGCTGATTGGACAGATGTGTTCCGCATTCAATTTATGGCAAATGGTTACCCTAAAGCCCGTAACTGTCGCCGGTGAGCTGAGTGAGCGCTTCCAGATATTTTTTCCGTGTGTTTCGAATAATATCTTCCGGTAGCGAAGGGGCGGGCGGTTGCTTATTCCATTTGATTGACAGTAGATGGTCTCTAACATATTGCTTGTCAAAGCTTTGTTGCGAGCCGCCGGGTTGATAGGTGTCCTTGGGCCAGAACCTGGATGAATCCGGGGTCAATACTTCGTCAATGAGAATGAGTTTTTCTCCTAAAAGGCCAAATTCGAATTTAGTGTCGGCAATAATAATCTTTCTCTCTGCGGCCATTTCAGAACCTTTTTTGTAAATGGCAAGGCTCAGATCTCTTACCTTTGAGGCCAGGTTTTTTCCAATTCTTTTTTCCGATTCTGCAAAATCGATATTGATATCATGAGCCCCCTGTTCTTCCTTTGTCGAGGGGGTGAAGATCGGCTCGGGTAATTTATCCGATTCCCGCAAAGCTTCAGGCAGATGGATGCCACAGACACTGCCAGTTTCCTGATAGGCTTTCCATCCGGATCCGGATATATAGCCTCTGACGACACACTCGATCGACAGAGGTTTTGTTTTTTTTACCAGCATACTGCGGCCGTGCAAGGTTTCCGCATACGGTCGGCAGGTTGCAGGGTAATCATCTACATTTGCTGATATTACATGATTTTCGATGATCGGCTTCATTATTTCAAACCAGTAAAGAGAAATCTGGGTAAGAATAATCCCCTTATCCGGAACAGGATCCGGCATAACCACATCAAATGCGGAAATCCTATCGGTAGCCACCATTAAAAGGTTTTCTCCAAGATCGTAGATATCTCTAACTTTTCCTCGCCCGATCAGGTTTAAATCCTGAAAATCTGTTATTCTGACAGGTTTTTTCATCGACCATTGTCCTTATATTTTGTTATATGGTGGTTGTATGATTATCCATCTTCTGCACCGGTGGAATTATTCTACGATTCATCCTTATTGATAAATTTTTCTAAAAGACGGATTGAATCCCGGTCGGGTTCAAGAAACTCAATCCCTACTTCAAATTTACCCGTTTCATTTGATCGGTCATGAATGGGTTTTCCCTTTATTTCCAGCAAATCGTCTTCCAGAGCGATTGTCAAGATTACCAGATATTCCGACCCTATCGAGAAATTAGTCTCAAGCAAAATCCCTGACTCGGATATGTTTAACGTTCTGCCCATTCCCTGCTTGACCATATTGTTGTTCTCATCAAGGCAGACATATGAAAGATTAAGTGACGGGATACGCTGGTGTTTTCTTTGGTTTTCAGAAGTCATGGCATTTAGTTCCCAATTGGGTTGTTAAAATGTTATCAATCCAAGCGGCAAAAAATCTGCCATACAACGCATCTTGATTCTTCCGCCGCAGCGAGATAGGAGTTGCGATATAATATCATTTCGAATTAACGGCAACCTCTTTTTTATAAATATCACACGCAATCAGCGTGGTAACGGAAATGCTAGTTGAAAGATGAGCTAATATATTTTTTAATGTCGATGAAAGTTTGTCATGTTCTCTTTGGAGTTCTTGCGGGTCCATGGTGCTTAGTTTAAGATCTGCCGATGCAAATATGGATGCCGAATAAGGCTCATGTCCCAGGTCCAGAAAAGGAAAATTTCCGAAATAATCGTCTTTTTGCAAACAGGCGATCGGAACAACACCTGCATCGGTCTCCCGGGCGATATATGCCTCCCCGGAACGGACCCGGAACAAACGTTTTTCATCTTGTCCCTGCTTGATTAGGACTTTTTTTCCTTTAAGAAATTCTGCGATTTTTTCTTCCTCGGCATAGATATCGACGGCCATGTTGGTGGCCTGTTTCAATCTCTCATCAAGGCCGCTGACGAATTCCCTGTAATCAAGGGATAGATTGGCCAGTTCACTTGTCATCAGCTGTGAATCCAACATACCGAGCTGAACGTTTCCAACTGCGGTTACAGTCGCACTGCGAACATGATCACTTTTTAATAGCGCCGTGACGCTGCCTAAAAAGGCACCATCGCCGATCCTTAGTACTTTTAAAGTGCCTCCGGGTGTCTCCTTAGAAATTTCGACAACACCCTCCAAAATTACCCAAATCCAGTTTCCATGATTGCCTTCATGCACGATTTCATCGCCATCATAGAAGCCTTCTTCATCGACCACATAGGAATAGTCCACTAACGGACCCTTGATCAGGGGTATCGATCCTGACTTGGCAACCGTTGCCTCAGTTTTGGATTCACCAGCAGCCGGTCCAAGAATTTCCACCTCCCCCTCGTCTAACAGCCTGAGCCCATCCAGGATTAATTCCATGCGGCTCTGGGTAATGACCTTTTGACAGGTAATATCTTCCTGGATGAATTCGAACTGTCCATCAACCCAGCCAAACAGAGAGAACAGCGCTTCAAGTCCTGTCTTGGCGCCGTTGGCGGCATCTATCGGGTTGCCATTCACGATGTAAATCACACCCGTATGGGAAGCGTAACTACTGCTTATGCAGAGTGTTCCGGTGCCGCCGTTTGTGCCAAGCAACTGCATCAGCTCACCCAGATTAAGAAAACTTAAATTGCCTGCAAAGGCTACATTGCCGGCCATATTGAAAATTTAACCGCCTAAATTCAGTTCTTTTTGAATTGATTTTAATAACAACTTCAGACAAGCATTGAGTGTTTTCCCGACGCCGTTTCCTGTTAATGCACTGCCCGGAAAACAGGGAACTTTTAACTGTCTATTCAAATCATGTTGCATTTGTTCTAGAGACATCAGCGTAATATTGGCATCACTGAGGTCTCTTTTGTTAAATTGTATGACCAAAGGCACATTAAAAATACTCAAGTTGTACTCTTTCAAGTTTTGGTGCAGGTCTTTTAGCGCAAGCATATTTTTCTCACGCCGTACTTCAAGAGAATCTGCAACAAAAACGATACCGTCTGCTCCCCTAAGGACCAGCTTTCGCGTCGATTCATAGCGAACCTGTCCGGGTACGGTATACAACTGAACCCGAACATCACAGCCATTAAGCTTACCGAGCTCTAAAGGTAGAAAATCAAAAAAAAGGGTTCGGTCACCATCGGTGTTGATAGAGACCATATCCC
This sequence comes from uncultured Desulfobacterales bacterium, assembly GCA_945787595.1. The sequence goes on from CALZJV010000025.1 coordinate 17,345, forward strand.
CCTTTACTTGCTTTTTAAAGGCTTTGTGAATGTACTCGAGATTTGTGGTCTTACCGCAACGGCCGGGTCCATAATAAACGATCTTACACTCGATTTGTCTTTTCTTTAAATTAACTATCGCCATTTGAATTAACTCTTGGAAATCAAATGATTATCATATCACAATCAAATCAGAACTCAAATACATATTTAAAAACCATGCATTCTTATCCTAGATCGAGGTCTCCTGTCAACAAGAGGTCACATAAATTATGTTGACTTTATAGGATATTTTGTTAACTATTCTTTTTCTCGGCGATCAAACATATTTTTAATTCCATAAATGCAGGAGGAGCGTATCATGGACAAAAAAGTTACCGTAATCGGGGCTGGCAATGTTGGCGCTACCGCCGCCCAGCGGCTGGCTGAAAAACAGTTGTGTGATGTGGTTTTGGTCGATATCGTCGAAGGGGTCCCTCAGGGGAAGGCTCTTGATTTGACCGAGGCGGCTGCCATAGAAAAACATGATTCCCATCTCACGGGAACCAACGGATATGATGAAACTACAGAATCGGATATCGTGATCATTACAGCCGGGATCCCGCGAAAACCCGGCATGAGCCGTGATGATCTAATCAGCACCAACGCCGGAATCGTGAGAAACGTCACCCAAGAGGTGGCATCACGTTCTCCCGAAGCCATAATTATTATTGTCAGCAACCCGCTGGATGCTATGTGTCATGTTGCATATGATACCTGCGGGTTTCCCAAACAAAGAGTCATTGGTATGGCCGGAGTGCTGGATTCCGCTCGTTTCAGAGCATTTATTTCCATGGAGCTGAATGTTTCCGTTGAAAATACCCATGCGTTTGTGCTTGGCGGGCATGGGGATACCATGGTTCCGTTGCCCCGATACTCCACGGTCGCAGGCATTCCCATAACCGAGCTTCTTGCTAAAGATCGCATTGATGCTCTGGTTGATAGAACCCGCAACGGCGGCGCGGAGATAGTCGGACTGTTAAAAACAGGCAGTGCCTACTATGCACCGGCATCCGCTGCAGTGGAAATGGCTGAATCCATATTAAAAGATAAAAAGAAAATCCTCCCTTGCGCAGCCTATCTGCAGGGGGAATATGGCATTCAAGATCTTTTTATCGGTGTTCCGGTAAAGCTGGGGGCAAAAGGTGCTGAAGAAATCATTGAGATCACCCTTACCGAAGAAGAACAGCAGGCATTAAAGAAATCTGCCGATTCCGTTCAGGAACTCAAGAACCTTTTGAAGACACTGAAATGATCCTGATTCTGAGAATCAGCACATCTATGATATCAAATTGTTGTCACCGCAGAGACGCCAAGGACGCAGAGATGTTTTTTCTTATTCTTTGCCGTTGATCCTCCAAAAATACCGGCGGACAGGAAGGACGGCAAAGAATAAAAGAGCATTTTTTCTGAAAATAATTTGAGTTTTACATATGTTTACATATGTTTCAAATATAGTTGCCCTGGCGATGAGATTTACCTTATAAAGCGGGCTCTTTTTGTTTTCCGGTGGCTAACCTTTAAAATATTTAGAATCGAATGGTTATCCCGCTTTTGCGGGGCCTCTCACTGGAAAACAAAAAATAAGTAATCCTTTGCGTTCTTTGCGCCTTTGCGGTGAATAAATAGATCTCGTTGAAAATCCAGATGCTTATTTAACCGCACAGCAATTTCTTCCGCTTTTTACACAAGATTTCATTCCCGGTTGCCTATAGCCTTGAGGATTGATTCGGCTACAGAACTATTGAATCCGGGCAATGCGCCGATTTCTTCGGGATCGGCTGCCCGGATATTTTTCACACTTTTAAAATGCTTCAGCAATGCAGCCTTTCTTTTTTTGCCGACACCGGGAATCGTGTCCAGTGCAGATTGCAATGATATTTTTTTACGTCGTTTGCGATGAAATGAAATCGCAAAACGGTGGGCTTCGTCCCTGATGCGCTGTAAAAATAAGAGCAGATCCTCGTCCTTGCCAAAGCCTAGCGGATTGGCACGTCCCGGTTTAAAGATCTTGTCCCGGGTTTCTCCCTTTCTTTCATCTTTTTTTGCAATGCCGATGATATCAAACTTTTCCGTTAAACCCAGCTCTCTGGTAACCGCTAATGCAATGTTAAGCTGCCCTTTACCGCCGTCGACCATCAACAGATCAGGATAGGGTTTTGAGGCCTCACCTTTGCCGAACCGCCTTTTCAAAACTTCTTCCATATAGGCATAATCATCGTGTTCGGTAACCGTTTTGATACGATATTTCCGATAGAACGACGTTTTTGACCGGGCTTTTTCAAACACGACCATCGCCGCTACCGCCTGTGTTCCAGAAATGTTGGAATTGTCAAAACATTCGATTCGCTCGGGTAATCTATTCATTTTCAATTTATTTTGAAGCCGCTTGACAAGATTCATCTCAGCAGAACGTGAAGCGATCAGGCTTTTCAATTCATTTTCGGCATTGTGGATTGCCAGGATCACCAGCTGAACTTTTTCCCCACGTTTCGGCTGCAGAATTTTGACTTTTTTCTTTTTGAAATTTCCCAGCCATTCCGCAGTCAGCTCTGCATCCTCCAGTTCTGTTGAAACCAACAGTTCGTCCGGTACAAATGGATGACGTTCGTAATATTGCCTGATAAAGGCTGCTATCATCTCTTCACTGGTAGATATGGTTTCAGTAAAGCTATAATGACGCGTTCCGCTGAGGAAGCCACCCCTCACGGACAATACCGTTACGACGGAAAACTCCGCAGAACGGGCAATGGCAAACACATCCCTGTCTATAAAATCCGTGGTTACAGCAATCTGTTTTTCAATGGTACGTTCCAGAAAAAAAATTTTATCTCGCAGCCTAGCTGCTCTTTCAAATTTTTGCTGCCGTGCGCAGGATTCCATCTGTTTTTTAATTTTGCGAATGAGATCCGGCGTCCTTCCTTTTAAGAACATAATGGCTTCGTTGACCTGCTCCCCGTATACATCGGGATCTACGTCCAGACAACAGGGTGCCAAGCAGCCGTCCATCTGGCAATGAAGACAAGGACGGGTTCTATTTTTAAAGTCCCCGGCTTTACACTTGCGAAGTTTAAAGGTTTTATTGATTGTTCGCAGGGTCTCACGCACGGCCTGGGCGGACGCAAAAGGACCGAAATATAAGGCATGGTCTTGGCCGATTTTTCTGACGATGGAAAAATTAGGGTATTTATCGGTTAAGTCAATTCGCAGCGACGGATAGCGCTTATCGTCCTTCAATACCACATTATATCGCGGCCTATAGCGCTTAATGAGGTTGGATTCCAGGATTAGTGCTTCTTTTTCCGTACGGGTAATGATGGTTTCAATGTCGTTAATCTTGTTTGCCAGAATTCCAGCTTTAACATTCAATTGACCGGAATTTTTGAAATAGGAGGCCAGCCTTTTTCTTAAATTTCTGGCCTTCCCGATATAGATGACCTTACCTGTGGCATCTTTCATCAAATAGACGCCGGATTCTTGGCTGGCCATTGCCAGTTTATCCTGGATGGTGGCTTGTGTCTTCATCGGTTAACAATAACGGAATACAATTTTATTTTTCTGACAGGATCAACTGGATGGACAGGATATAACCATACTAAGCAAAAAAAATCCTGTTAATCCTGTTAACCCTGTCTAAATGAATGTTTCATATAAGCACCGCCGCTGGCCGCGAGCGTCCAGTCTGATCGTAGAAGAAACTTAATGTTTCAAACGAGATCTCAAATGTGCTAAATCCTAAAATAAAACCCCATCTTTATTTAATTAGAGAGACAGAGCGCAACGACTCCATCCTTCCGCATTCCCTCCAGGGCGTAGGTCCCTATGACCCCTATGGGCCGGAGGCCACATTCCGACTACCGCATTCGTCAAATGTAGTTTCACACGAGATGCTAGTGCCCAATTAACTAATCAACCCATAAACGAATCAACCATTTAGGTTTCCAGCACTATCAATTTCTGCAATGCCTTGATCTCATCTCTTAACGCTGCAGCTCTTTCAAACTCCAGGTCTTTGGCCGCTTGAGCCATCTCTTTCTTCAGGGAGCCTATAATTGAGTCAATATCATCCAGGGACTTGTATGCGGCCACCGTTTCGGCAATGCGATCGTGGGCGGTATCTGCTCTGTCACTGCCGAAATCGAAGGTCTGAATAATATCCTTTTGGATGGTTTCAGGTGTAATGTTGTGCGCCTGATTATAGGCCTGTTGAATTTCACGACGGCGATTGGTCTCGTCCATGGAAAGCTTCATGGAACGCGTTACAACGTCGGCATACATAATGACCCTGCCGCGGGCATTTCGGGATGCCCGTCCGCAGGTCTGAATCAAAGATCGGGCCGAGCGCAGGAAACCTTCTTTGTCTGCATCCAGGATCGCCACCAGGGAGACTTCGGGGATATCAAGGCCTTCACGTAAAAGATTGATTCCCACCAGCACATCGAATTTTCCCATTCTCAGGTCACGGATAATGTCGATTCGTTCAAGGGTGCTGATGTCGGAGTGAAGATAGCG